>NZ_SSBM01000054.1:0-34838 GCF_004795115.1 Streptomyces sp. A0592 | reverse complement strand
GCTTCCCGTGCCGGGCGCCGTTGATCCCGGGCAGGCCCTGGCGCCGGGCGCCGCCGTGCCGGCGAAGCTCCTGCTTCGTGTGCCGAGTCCTGCCGGTGCCGGGGAGGTCCTGCTTCGCGTGCCGGGGGCTTCCGGTCCGGCGCCGGTTCCGCTTCGCGTGCCGGGCGTCGCCGTGCCGGCGAAGATCCCGCTTCGCGGGCCGGGCGCCGCCGGGGCGGCGCAGGTTCTGGTGCTCGTCCGCGACCCGGCCGCGGGCCCCGCGCCGCGCGGCGGAGCGCCCGCCGCGTGCCGCACGCCTCGCACCGCGACCCCGCAGCCTGCCACCGCCCCGGGCGGACGGGCCCGGCCGCGCCGGCGGGAGAGAGGGATGCGCGGCGCAGTCGCCCCGCCACAGGCCGGTCCCGCCCGCACGACCCCCCGTACCCCCGCTACGACCACCAGCGCGCCGGGTCCGGGCCGGAGCCCGGGAACCACCGGCGGAGCCGGGAGCCACCCGTGAGCCCCCTCGACGGCTGGATCCGCACCCACCCGCACGCCGCCCCCTGGTTCCGCCTCCTCCTCACCCTGACCCTCCTCGCCCTCGTCACCTTCGAAGGCGTCGTCCTGGCCCGCCGCCCCAGCCTCCCCCACGCCGCCCTGTGGACCTCCGGCATCCTCGTCTGCCTCAGCGCCGTGCCCTGGCCGACCGTCCCCCTGCTGACCCGCGCCTGGTTCGCCGCCGCCGTCTCCTGGACCGTCACCCTCCTGCTGGTCTTCGGCCACCACCCCCTCGTCGTCTGGGGCGGCGGCGAGGCCGTCGCCCTCCTCGTCCTCCTCACCCAGGTCGTCCTCCACGCCCCCGCCCGCACCGCCGCCGTCCTCGGCCCCCTCCTCGGCCTCGGCTGCATGGCCGTACCCGCCCGGGACACCGACCCAGGCCGGTTCACCCTGCTCTTCTCCGTCCTCGCCGTGGTCGTCGGCGCCTACTCGATCCTGCTGCGCCTCCAGGCGACCCAGCGCGTACTCGACCTGCGCGCCGTCCGCACCGCCGAACGCCTCGAACTCGCCCGCGAGCTCCACGACCTCGTCGCCCACCACGTCACCGGCATCGTCGTCGAAGCCCGCGCCGCCCGCTTCACCCAGGTCTCCGCCGAACGCGCGGCCGAGACCTTCGCCCGCATCGAGACCGCCGGCGACGAAGCCCTCGTCTCCATGCGCCGCCTCGTCAAGATCCTCCGCGACAACGACGACGGCTCCACACCCGCCACCGCCACCACCCCCGTCGCCGGCCTCACCGACCTCCGCGACCTCACCGAACGCTTCTCCAGAACCGGCCCTCCCGTCGTCCTGTCCATCGAGAACGGACTGCAGGACCGCCTCCCCGCCCACGTCGCGGCCACCGCCCACCGCATCGTCCTCGAAGCCCTCACCAACACCGCCAAGCACGCCGCCACAGCCACCGCCGTCCGCGTCACCCTGCGCACCGTCCCCGCCGGCCTCGAGGTCCGCATCGCCGACGACGGAGGCCACCCCGCCCGCCTCTCCGAAAAAGCCCGCGGCGGCGGCTACGGCCTCGCCGGCATGACCGAACGCGCCGAAGCCCTCGGCGGCCACCTCACCGCCGGCCCCAGCCCCGAAGGCGGCTGGATCGTCACCGCGGTCCTGCCCCTGTGACCCGACCGCCGTCTCACAGGCCGACTACCCCCGCGACCTGCGCGCCCGCGCCACGTATTCTCGACAACCATGAACATCAGCGACCTCGACAACGGCACGGGCAACGGCAACGGCACGGGCCGCGCCGCCGACGGCATCGACGAGAGCGTCACCGCCGAACTCGCCCGCCTGCGGGACAGCATCGACAACATCGACGCGGCCGTGGTCCACATGCTCGCCGAACGCTTCAAGTGCACCCAGCAGGTCGGCCACCTCAAGGCACGCCACCAGCTGCCCCCCGCCGACCCCGGCCGCGAGGCCAGCCAGATCGCCCGGCTCCGCCAGCTCGCCGAAAACGCCAAGCTCGACCCCGCCTTCGCCGAGAAGCTCCTCAACTTCATCATCGCCGAGGTCATCCGCCACCACGAGACGATCGCCGCGGGCGAAGAATAGACACTCGGGGTCCGGCCGCCCACTGCGGCAGCATGGGCCCCATGTCCGCACTCAAGCGCAACGAAGCGCAGCTCCGAGCCCAGCTCCTCGACGTCCACCACTACGCCGTGACCCTCGACCTCACCGGCGGCGACGACACCTTCGACTCCACCACCGTCATCCGGTTCACCGCCCGGACCGACGGCGACACCTTCGTGGAGCTGAAGCCGGACACCCTGCGCTCGGCCACCCTCGACGGCAACCCCCTCGACCCGGCCGCCCTGGAAGACAACCGGCTGCCGCTCACCGGCCTCACCCAGGGCCCCCACGAGCTGCACCTCGACACCCGCATGCGCTACTCCCGCACCGGCGAGGGCCTGCACCGCTTCACCGACCCCGCCGACGGTCACACGTACGTCTACAGCCAGATGTTCCTCGACGACGTCCAACGGGTCTTCCCGGCCTTCGACCAGCCCGACCTGAAGGCCGTCTTCGAGTTCACCGTCACCGCCCCCGCCGGCTGGACCGTCCTCGCCAACGGCGTCACCACCCGCCTCGCCGACCGCGACACGGACGGCGCCGGCATCTGGCAGTCCGCCCCCACACCCGTCATCTCCACCTACCTCGCCGCCGTCGCCGCAGGCCCCTGGCACAGCGTGACCACCGAGCACGCCGGACTGCCCTTCGGCATCCACTGCCGCCAGTCCCTCGCCCCCCACATGGACGCCGACGCCGACGAGATCCTCTCCATCACCAAGGCCTGCTTCGACCGCTACCAGGTCAAGTTCACCGAGCCCTACCCCTTCGACTCCTACGACCAGGCCTTCGTCCCCGAGTTCAACGCCGGCGCCATGGAGAACCCCGGCCTCGTCACCTTCCGCGACGAGTTCATCTACCGCTCCGCCGTCACCGACACCGAACGCCAGTCCCGCGCCATGGTCATCGCCCACGAGATGGCCCACATGTGGTTCGGCGACCTCGTCACCCTCGCCTGGTTCGACGACATCTGGCTCAACGAGTCCTTCGCCGAATACATGGGCTACCAGACCCTCACCGAAGCCACCCGCTTCACCGACACCTGGACCGACTTCGGCGTCACCCGCAAGCCCTGGGGCTACGACGCCGACCAGCGCCCCTCCACCCACCCCGTCGCTCCCGCCCCCGACGACGTCCCCGACACCGCCTCCGCCCTCCTCAACTTCGACGGCATCTCCTACGCCAAGGGCGCCTCCGCCCTGCGCCAGCTCGTCGCCTGGCTCGGCGAGAAGGACTTCCTGGCCGGCATCAACACCCACTTCGCCCGCCACAAGTTCGCCAACGCCTCCCTCGCCGACTTCATCGACTCCCTCGCCGCCCACACCGAACGCGACGTCCGCGGCTGGGCCGACGCCTGGCTGCGCACCACCGGAATCGACACCCTCACCCCGCGCATCGAGGACCCCGAAGGCACCAACGGCTGGACCCTCGCCGTCGACCACGACGGCAGCCGCCCCCACCACATCGCCGTCGGCGTCTACGACCACGACCCCGTCGACGGCCGCATCCTCGAACTGCGCGAACTCCTCGACCTCGACGTCCCCTCCGACGAGATCATCTCGGCCGGCGGCACCCGCCCCGCACTGCTCCTCCTCAACGACGCCGACCTCACCTACACCAAGGTCCGCCTCGACGAGACCTCCCTCGAAACGGTTCTGCGCGGCCTCTCCGGCATCCCCGAAGCCCTCACCCGGGCCGTCGTCTGGAACTGCCTGCGCGACATGGTCCGCGACGGCGAACTCGACCCGCAGGACTTCCTCGCCACCGCCGGTGCACACCTGCCCGAGGAACACGACCTCGCCATCGTCCAGGGCGTCCTCACCTTCGCCCGCAACGAGGTCGCCGTACGCTACGTCGCTCCCGAGGACCGCACCGAAGCCCTCGCCACCCTCACCACCATCGCCCGCGACCTCCTGCGCCGCACCGAGGACGGCTCGGAACCGGGCATGCGGCTCACCGCCGTACGCACCCTCGTCGGCAGCGCCACCCAGCCCGACACCATCGCCGCCTGGCTCGCCGACGACACCGTCCCCGGCGGCCCCGCACTCGACCCCGAACTGCGCTGGCGCATCCTGGGCCGCCTCGCCGTCCTCGGCGCCATCGGCGAGAGCGAGATCGACGCCGCACTCGCCGCCGACCCCAGCGCCACCGGCGAGGAAGGCGCCGCCCGCTGCCGCGCCGCACTCCCCACCCCCGAGGCCAAAGCAGCCGCCTGGGACCGCCTCTTCCACGACGACAGCCTCTCCAACTACCTCTTCAGCGCCACCGCCCAGGGCTTCTGGCAGCCCGAACAGGCCGACCTCGTAGCGGAGTACGTGACCCGCTACTACCCCGAAGCCGTCGCCCTCGGCGCCCGCCGCGGCCCCGCCATCGGCGAGGCCGCGGGCCGCTACGCCTTCCCGGCCCACGCCGTCGACGAGGCCAACCTCAAGGCCGGCCAGGCCTGCCTCGCCGACCCGGACGTCATCCCGCTCCTGCGCCGCAAGCTCGTGGACCAGCTGGACGACCTGGCCCGCGCCCTCCGCATCCGCGGCTAGGTCGTCTCTTTCGGATCTTGTCGGTCGGGCCCGCGTCGTCCGGTGCCGTGGCCGGCAAGGCGGAGGGGCGCCCGTGTACTGGACGTACTCGGGCGCCTCGACAACGCGGCCGGGTGCGGTGCCGGGCAGCGCGGGCCCGGCAAGATCCGGAAGAGACGGCCCAGCCCTGCGGGCGGCTCGGCGGAACGGGGGCGGGCCAGATCGGCCCGCCCCCGCCCCCTCTGGCCCACCCCGCCCCGTCCCCGGCCTCCCCGCACGGCACAGCCCGCCGCCGATTCGGACAAACCCCGGCGGTTACCCCATTCGGGTCTGATCGTTGTACTGGCCGGGGTGCCCCTCACCGCACCCCGGCCAGCCCCCGGAGGTCCCGTTGACAGCGCCGCACGGCACCCGGCATTCCGGCCGGCCGGAAGAGACCACAGCGCCCCACGGCAACGCGCTCGCCGGCGGAGCCACCGGCCCCCAGGCCCTGCGTCCCCTTCTCGACACCGTCCTCGACGCCCTCCGCACCGGCGCCGCCGAACGCCGCGGCCCCCTCCCCGCCGGCGGCCCCGACACCGTCGCCGCCCGCATCCGCGAAGCACTCGGCCCCGTACTGCCCGACCGCGGCACCGGCGACCACGAAGCCCTCCGCACCCTCGTCCACGCCCTCGCCGCCGGCGCCGCAGACCCCGCCGACCCCCTCTGCGCCGCCCACCTGCACTGCCCGCCGCTCGCCGTCGCCACCGCCGCGGACCTCGCCGCCGGAGCCCTCAACCCCTCCCTCGACTCCTGGGACCAGGCACCCGCCGCCTCCGCCCTCGAAGCCGAACTCACGCGCACCCTCGCCGCCGAGTTCTACGACACCCCCCACCCCGACGCCCTCGTCACCACCGGCGGCACCGAAGCCAACCAACTCGCCCTCCTCCTCGCCCGCGAACGCCACGGCCCCCGCCTCACCGTCCTGCACGGAGCCAACGCCCACCACTCCGTCCCCCGCGCCGCCTGGCTCCTCGGCCTGCCCCCCGCCACCGACATCCCCACACCCGCCGGCGTCCTCGACCCCACCCGCCTCGCCGAGGCCCTCGCCACCACCCCCGGCCCCGCCCTCGTCACCGCCACCGCCGGCACCACCGACGCAGGCCTCATCGACCCCCTCCCCGCCATCGCCGACCTCTGCGACCACCACGGCGCCGACCTCCACATCGACGCCGCATACGGCGGCCTCCTCGCCCTCAGCCCCCGCCACCGCCACCGGCTCGCCGGACTCGGCCGCGCCCGCTCCCTCACCGTCGACCTGCACAAACTCGGCTGGCAGCCCGTCGCCGCAGGACTCCTCGCCGTCCCCGACACCGCACTCCTCGCCCCCCTCGCCCACCAGGCCGACTACCTCAACGCCACCGACGACACCGAAGCAGGCCTCCCCGACCTCCTCGGCCGCTCCCTGCGCACCACCCGCCGCCCCGACGCCTTCAAGATCGCCGCCACCCTGCGCTCACTCGGCCGCGACGGCCTCGCCCACCTCATCGACCGCACCTGCGAGCTCGCCCAGCACCTCGCCCAGCGCCTCGACGCCCACCCCGGCTTCGAACTCCACGCACCGCCCACCATCAGCACCGTCCTCTTCCGGCCCACCCACGCCACCGACGACGAGCTCGCCACCCTGCGCCGCGCCCTCCTCCACCAAGGCCGCGCCGTCCTCGGCCGCACCCACGCCGACGGCCGCCTGTGGCTCAAAGCCACCCTGCTCAACCCGCACACCACGGCGGGAGACCTGGACACCCTCATCGCCCTCCTGGAAGGCAGCACCCACCGATGACCGCCCAGCTCGATGCACCCCACGACCTCGTCGGAATCGGCATCGGACCGTCCAACCTGTCCCTCGCCGCCCTCGCCCACGGCCTCCCCCAACAAGGCGCCGGCGAACTCGCCACCGCCTTCTACGAGCAGCGCCGCGACTTCCGCTGGCACCCCGGACTCCTCATCGACGGCACCACCCTCCAAGTCCCCTTCCTCGCCGACCTCGTCACCCTCGCCGACCCCTCCAGCCCCTGGAGCTTCCTCAGCTACCTCAAGCACAAGGAACGGCTCTACCCCTTCTACTTCGCCGAGCAGTTCCACATCCACCGCGCCGAATACGACGCCTACTGCCGCTGGGTCGCCGGCCGCGTCCCCGGACTCCACTTCGGCCACCAGGTCGACGCCGTCCGCTGGAACCCCGAACGCGACCTCTTCGAAGTCGACTTCACCCAGCTCGACCCCACCGGCGAAGCCGAAGCCCTCGGCCGCACCTACACCCGCAACCTCGCCCTCGGCATCGGCACCGCCCCCCACATCCCCGAACCCCTGCGCCCCCTCGCCGAAGCCCCCACCGTCCCCGTCATCCACTCCGCCGACTACCTCGACAACCGACAGCGCATCCTCGGCGCCGAACACGTCACCGTCATCGGATCGGGCCAGTCCGGCGCCGAAGTCTTCCTCGACCTGCTCCGCGCCCGCCCCACCGGCCGCGAACGCCTCACCTGGCTCGCCCGCACACCCTCCTTCGCCCCCATGGAGTACTCAAAACTCGGCCTCGAACACTTCACCCCCGACTACACCCGCTACTTCCACTCCCTCCCCGAACCCGTACGCGACCACCTCGTCCCCGCCCAATGGCAACTCCACAAGGGCATCGACACCGCCACCATCGCCGCCATCCACGACGAGCTCTACCGCCGCACCCTCCACGGCGGCTGGCCCGACACCGTCCTCACCCCCGGCGTCACCGTCCGCACCGCCGGACGCGTCGCCACCACCAAGGTCGAACTCCACCTCGAACACGCCGAACAGGGCGCCCGCTCCCGCCTCACCACCGACGCCGTCGTCCTCGCCACCGGCTACCGCGAACGACCCCTCACCCGACTCCTCGCAGGCCTCGACCCCTACCTGCGCAAGGACTCCTCCGGCCGCCCCCGCATCGACGACCGCTACCGCATGGTCCTCGACCCCTCCGTCACCGGCAGCATCTTCGTCCAGAACGGCGAACGCCACACCCACGGCGTCGGCGCCCCCGACCTCGGACTCGCCGCCTGGCGCAGCGCCGCCATCCTCAACACCCTCACCGGCAAAGAGGCCTACCCCCAGCCCCCGCGCACCGCCTTCACCACCTTCGGCCTCGAACAGCGCGAACACACCCGCCCCCGCCCCGCCGGCGAACTCCTCCCGCTCGTCGAGCACCCGTAGGCCCCCTCCGGCGGCCCCCTCGGCCCACCGCACCTGACCTGCGGCTATCGTCGCCGTCATGCAGCGAACCAGTGCCGACGGGGTCACCGTCCTGTGGGAGGCCGCCCCCGGGCCGGGCCCCCGCACCGCAGTCCTCTCCTTCGGCACCGGCGTCCGGGACGAAACCGCCCCCACCCTCGGCGTCACCCACCTCGTCGAAGCCCTCGTGATGACCCACCTCGGTCGGCGGCCCCACGAGTTCACCAGCTCCGTCGAGGAGGAGGCGACCCACTTCATCGTCAAGGGCACCCCCGCAGAGATCACCGGCTTCCTCCACGCCGTCTGCAGCGCCCTCCGTGACCTGCCCACGCAGTACACGGAGCACGCCACCCGCCTCCTCGCCCTCCACGCACCCCGCACCTGCGACCACCGGGGCGCCGAACCCCTCAGCGCCCGCTACGGACCCCACGGCCTCGGCCTCGTCCTGCACCACGACCCCGACATGTACGCCCGGCTCACCACCGACGCCGTCCGCACCCACGTCGCCGCCCGCTTCACCCGCGGCAACGCCGTCCTCGCCCTCGACGGCCCGCCACCCGCCGGACTCACCCTCCCGCTGCCCGACGGCCCCCGCCCCGACCGGCCGGCCCCCCGCCTGCGCGCCGGCGTACCCGGAACCTGGCAGCACCGCCTGGTCGACACCGTCTCCCTCCTGCTGACCTCACGGGCGCACGAACCCGCCGCCGTCGCCGCCTGCCACGTCCTGAGCCACCGCGTCGAGCACCTCACGCACGACACACGCGGCATAGCCGACGGCGTCACCGTCCACCGGTTCCTCCGCGACCGCCTGACCTTCGACCGCGTCCTGGTCCTGCGCCCCGCCGAAGGCCACGCCGAGGAAGCCGCCGACATCCTCTGGAACGAAACCCTGGACCTCGCCCGACGAGGCCCCACCCGGCAGGAGCTCGACGCCTTCACCGAGCACGCACGCGCCGAACTCCACTGCCATGACGGACGCTGCGGACACGACCGCTGGACGTCCCTCCAGCACGCCCTCGGCAGCGAACACTTCGGCATCCCCCACCACGACCCCGGCACCCTCCTCACGCAGTACGCCGCCGTCACCCCGCAGGACGTCGCGGACCACCTGCAACGCGCCCTCACCGACGCCGTCCTCGTCGTGCCGCCCCAGGTCTTCCCCCGGCCCACCACCCTCCGCGGCACCCCCCTGCCCAACTCCACCTGCTGGCGCGTCCACGGCGAGCACCCCGCCACCCCCCATACCTCCGGCACCCGCTTCCGCAGCACCCCCCTCCGCCGCCTCATCACCCCCCGGGACGAAAGCGGCGAATACCTCCTCACCCCCTGGGGCCTGGTCGTCCGAGACGGCAACCGCGACGAACACGACATCCGCTTCGACGAGATCGCCCTCCTGCGCCACGAAGGCTCCGGCCGCATCGTCCTCACCGGCTGCGGCTGCGACCTGCACATCCACCCGGACCACGTCGCACGCGGCGAACGCCTCATCGCCGCCCTCGACGCCGCCGTCCCCGCCCACCTCGTGCACACCGACGCCTGACACACGCGCGGGGCCGGTGTCCGCCGCCGCGGACACCGGCCCCGTCACTCACGCACGGACACCGCCTAGAACACCGGCACGCCCGCCCGCGTCAGCCGCCAGTCCACCGAGGCGAACTGCGCCGGATCGATCGTCCCCTTCGCCTTCACCCACTGGATGATCGTGTTGCGGATCTCGTCCGAGTTCGACCACAGCTGCTTGGCCTGCGGCACGTGCGGGAAGTTCCCACCCCCGGAAGCCCGGTAGTTGTTCACCGCCAGCACGAACTGCGCGGCCGGATCCACCGCCTTCCCCTGGAAGGACAGCCCCGAGATCCGCGAACCCGCCGGCTGCGCGATGTCGATGTCGTACGCCAGCCCGTACACCGCGTCGTAGTTGTAGTCCGGAATGCTCTCCGCGTTCGTCAGCTTCGCCGGATCCACCGCGTCACCCGGCGCCGTCCGCACGAAGTACCGCGCCGAGTACTCCAGATAGTCCTTCAGCTGCGCACCCGTCAGCAGCCGCGCCTCCATCGTGTTCTCGAACGGGTACAGACCCGCAGCATCCCGGATCGTCACCTGCCCGGCCGGGATCGCCGCCGTCCGCGAGAAGCACGAGGCCTGCGACAGCACCGGCAGCGCCGCCCACTCCGTACCCGCCAGAGCCGTCTTCACCGTCTCCGCCTGCACGTGGTTGATCAGGTCGATGATCGCCACGTCCTTGACCGGACCCTCCGCCGAGGACATCGCCTGCGTCGAGGTGCCGATCACCTGGTTCACGTAACCCACGACCTTGCGGTGCTCGTCCGACAGCAGCCGCGTGATCTTCGCGTCCTCGGCCACCGTGTTCGAGTTCAGGACCTGCGCCGCGACCTTCGCCACCGACCAGCGGCCCTTCTCCCACACCAGCTCGAAGTCGAACAGTGTCAGCCGCTGCCCCCACTTCAGCGGCTCCGACAGCACCACGTCCTTGCCGGTCGCCCTGTTCTTCACCCGGTACTCCGGGATCTCCGTGTGCGCGTGACCCACCAGGATCGCGTCGATCCCCGGCACCTGCTCCGCCACCAGCGCCGCCGCGTTCTCCACGTACGGCAGCTGGTCACCGTACGAGGACGTACCGCTCGACCCCGAGTGCGCCGACACGATCACCACGTCCGCACCCATCGACCGCAGCTTCGGCACGTACTTCGCCGCCTGCTCCTCCAGCCCCGGGAACGTCATCTTCCCCTGCACGTTCGCCTTGTCCCACAGCGCGATGCCCGGGTTCGTCAGCCCCAGCACCGCCACCTTCACGTCCCGCCCGCAGGGGGTGCGCAGCTTGTGCATGCTGTACGGCGCGAACGCCGGCCGCAGCGTCTTCGCATCCAGCGCGTTCGCCCCCAGCAGCGGGAAATCGCACTGCTCCTCGAACTTCCGCAACACCGGAATGCCGTAGTTGAACTCGTGGTTCCCCAGCGCCGCCGCGTCATAACCGATCGCGTTCATCGCCTGGGCCATCGGGTGCACCGGACCACGCCGCGCCGTGATCGGATCGACCTTCGCGTAGTAGTACGACAACTGCGTGCCCTGGATGGTGTCACCCGCGTCGATGAGCAGCGTGTTGCGCCGCCCCTTCTCCGCCCGCACCTGGTTCACCAGGGTCGAGATCTTCGCCAGACCGACGTCGTTGTGCGCCTTGTCGTCGAACTCCTTGTCCGTGAAGTAGTCCCAGTTGAAGACGTTCCCGTGCAAGTCGGTCGTCCCCATCACCGTGAACGCGTACGTCCGCGCCCCCGGCTTCTTCGCGTCCTGCTGCTGCGTCACGGCTGCCGCCGCCGGGGTGCTCGTGGCCCCCGCCAGCGCGACGGCCGCACCGGTCGCGGCCGTCGTCCCTATGAAAGTCCTGCGGTCGAACGCCATGCACATCTCCCTTTTGAGGCCTGAACAACGCGCGTAGATTCTGACCCACTGGTAACAAGCCGCAACACCCCCGTCAGGTTTCGATCCGGTGACCACACCCGAACGGGCGACAGTGCGAGAGTGAATCCATGACCCAGGACGCATCGCACCAGCCCTACGGCACCCCCGAAGTACCCCGCGTCGCAGTCCGCGGCGAAGCCCGCCTCGAAGTCGACCCCGAGATCGCCCGCATCGGCATCACCGTCAGCGCCCGCGGCACCGACCGCCGCACCGCACTCGAAGACCTCACCCGCCGCAACAACACCGTCCTCGACCTCATCAAGAGCTACGGCGACCCCGTCGAAAAGCTCGAAACCGGCGCCCTCTCCATCACTCCCGAACTCACCCGCCACGGCCGGGCCGAACGCGTCCGCGCCTACCACGGCCGCGTCCACATCACCGCCGAACTCAGCGACTTCACCACCCTCGGCGAACTCACCACCCGCCTCGCCGACCTCGAACTCACCCAGGTCGACGGCCCCTGGTGGGCCCTGCGCCCCACCTCACCCGCCCACGGCGAAGCCCGCCGCCAAGCCGTGCTCGAAGCCGTCCAGCGCGCCCGCGAATACGCCGAAGCCCTCGGCGCCCGCCTCGCCGCCCTCGTCGAACTCGCCGACCTCGGAGCCGAGAACGCCGCCCCCTTCGCCCAGGCCCCCGGCGGCTCCGGCATGCGCACCATGGCCTTCAGCGCCACCGAGGACGCCGGCCCCCCGCCGCTCGACCTCGAACCCCAGCGCCAGACCGTCCACGCCCAGGTGAACGCCCGCTTCACCATGACCCCGCCCCAACTCTGAAACGCGGATAAAGAGGGCCCCGGGGGTGCTCATCAGAGCACCCCCACGCACATTCAACACTTGTCAACAACCTTTTGCCCAACGGTTGTTGAGTGGTCACCGGGAAGCGATTACCTACCCGTTGGTAGGGGAATAGGCTCGCCCCATGCGCCGAGCGAAAATCGTATGTACCCTGGGCCCCGCCACCGACTCATACGACCAGATCAAAGCACTGGTCGAAGCCGGAATGGACATCGCCCGCCTCAACCTCAGCCACGGCACCTACGCCGAACACGAGGAGCGCTACCAACGCGTACGCAAGGCCTCCGACGAGACCGGCCGCAGCGTCGGCATCCTCGCCGACCTTCAAGGCCCGAAGATCCGCCTCGGCCGCTTCCGCGAAGGACCCGTACTCCTTGAACGCGGCGACGAATTCACCATCACCGTCGAAGACCACGAAGGCGACCGCCACACCTGCGGCACCACCTACAAAGGACTCGCCGCAGACGTCACCACCGGCGAACGCATCCTCGTCGACGACGGCCGCGTCACCCTCGAAGTCACCGGCGTCGACGGACCCCGCGTCCGCACCCGCGTCATCGAAGGCGGCATGGTCTCCGACCACAAAGGCCTCAACCTCCCCGGCGTAGCCGTCTCCGTCCCCGCCCTCTCCGACAAGGACATCGAAGACCTCCGCTGGGCCCTGCGCACCGGCGCCGACGTCATCGCCCTCTCCTTCGTCCGCAGCGGCCGCGACATCGACGACGTCCACCGCGTCATGGACGAAGAAGGCCGCCGCCTCCCCGTCATCGCCAAGATCGAAAAGCCCCAGGCCGTCGACAACATCGACGACATCGTCGCCGCCTTCGACGGCATCATGGTCGCCCGCGGCGACCTCGGCGTCGAAATGCCCCTGGAACAAGTCCCCATCGTCCAAAAGCGCGCCGTCAAACTCGCCAAGCGCAACGCCAAACCCGTCATCGTCGCCACCCAGATGCTCGACTCGATGATCGACAACTCCCGGCCCACCCGCGCCGAAGCCTCCGACGTCGCCAACGCCGTCATCGACGGCACCGACGCCGTCATGCTCTCCGGCGAAACCAGCGTCGGCAAATACCCCGTCGAAACCGTCCGCACCATGTCCCGCATCGTCGAAGCCGCCGAAGAAGACATCCTCGCCAAGGGCCTCCCGCCCCTCACCGACCGCAACAAGCCCCGCACCCAAGGCGGAGCCGTCGCCCGCGCAGCCGCCGAAATGGGCGACTTCCTCGACGCCAAATTCCTCGTCGCCTTCACCCAGAGCGGCGACACCGTCCGCCGACTCTCCCGCTACCGCTCACCCATCCCCCTCCTCGCCTTCACCCCCGACCCCGCCACCCGCTCCCAGCTCAACCTCACCTGGGGCGTCGAAACCTTCCTCGGCCCCCACGTCGACTCCACCGACGCCATGGTCGCCCAGGTCGAAGAAGAACTCCTGCGCATCGGCCGCTGCGTCACCGGCGACGTCGTCGTCATCACCGCCGGCTCACCCCCCGGCGTCACCGGATCCACCAACCTCGTCCGCATCCACCACATCGGCGACGCGGTCCGCTGACCCCGCCCCACCGCGCCGGCCCGCCCGGCGCGGTGCGCCCGGTGCCACCGGAGCGCCACCCGGCCACCAGCCGAAACGACCCTTGACCCCAAGTCCACTTGAGGTCCTACGGTCACACCCATGACCACCACCAAGCAGTACACCCAGGAGCAGCTCGCCGCCCAGCCCATCGGCCACTGGAGCCGCACCGCCGCAGGCCTCGTCATCGGCGGCCTGCGCACCGCCCTCGCCGAGGAGGACCTCACCCAGCCCCACTGGTGGACCCTCAACCACGTCGCCGGCGCACCCGCCCAATGGACCCGCCCCGCCCTCACCGCGAAGCTCGCCCCCTACGACGACCAGCACACCGACTTCGAAGCCCTCTACGCCGACCTCACTGCCCGCGGCTGGCTCACCGAGACCGACGGCCGCCTCACGCTGACGGAAGCCGGCGAGGCAGGCCGCCTCCGCGCCCACGACCGCAACGCCAAGGTCCATGCGAGGATGCGAGAAGGCATCGACGACGCCGCATACGCCGCCACCATCGACGTACTGCGCCGCATCGTCGCCAACCTCGGCGGCGACGGCGACCTGCCGTAACCACCGGAAAACGGCTGGCGACAGGCCCGGCGGCCCAGTAGGAAGAGCCCATGAGCACCTCCACCCGGACGTTCGTCCGCACCACGCTCGACCTCGGAGACGCAACCCTCCACCCCTGGGGCCGCAAGCCCGCAGGACCCGAGCGCCTGGACGACCTCATCGCCGCCGCGGCCGACCCCACGATCGCCCTCTGGAACCCCCTCGCCACCGCCGACCACCAAGCCGCCCAGGCCTGGCTCGAAGCCCGCGAGGACGGCTGGGACCGCGGAGTCGGCGCCGCCTTCGCCGCCCTGGACGCCACCGACGGCACCCTGCTCGGCACCGTCAACCTCCGCTGGACCGACCGGGCCGACGGCCAGGCCATGATCGGCTACTGGTTCCTCCCGCACGCCCGCGGCCGCGGCCTGGCCAGCCGCGCCACCAGGGCCGTCACGACCTGGGGCTTCCACACCGCCGACGCCCGCCGCATCGAGATCGCCCACGCCACCGGCAACGAAGCCTCCTGCCGCGTGGCAGAGCGCTGCGGCTACCTCCCCGAAGGCACCCTCCGCGCATCCCACCTCTTCGGCGACGGCCGCCACCACGACGAACACCTCCACGCCCGCCTCGCCACCGACCCGGAACCCCGCCCGTGATCACGAGCGTCCGGCACCGCACGCAACAGGACCTCACCCACTGCGTCCGCGCCTGGGTGGCCGAACTCCACCCCAGCGTCGCCCGCCGCATCGCGCTTTCCCACAGCGGCCCGGACGACGCGGCCCCCGCCCTGTGGAGCGCCCGCACCGGCGTCGCCGTCCGCTGTTACGCGGCGCCCTAGTGCTTCGGCCCGATGTGGGCGTCCATCAGCGCGACGGAGTCCTTGCGGGCAACGGACACGTTCAACGGTCGCTTCCGCGGGCCGGGATCGTCCACTCGACGCCGAGCGCGGTGAGGGTGTCGGTACAGAGCTTGCGGATGTCGTCGGATTTGTTGGTGAAGAAGTACCGCGGGTACTCGTAGCGCTTGCCGTTGCGGACGGTCCAGTTGGTGATCCGACACCCGTCGGAGTGGATCAGCCCCCGGACGAACTCCCAGGGGTGGGCGTCGACGATCTCCTGCTGCCAGCCTTCGAGGACGATCCGCCGCTCGTGCTTCCTGCCCGGCCCGTGCTGCGGAAACAGGCACGTCCAGTGCCGCCCGTAGCTGGTGACGTTGACGCATCCTTGGCGCTGCAGCACGTAGACCTTGTCGGACGGCCGAACCGCCACGATGGCTGCGCCGCATTGCTCGATCAGGCCGGGCCAGGCGTCCGCACACGCGATACGCAGGTAGTGGCCGCCCTTCGGATGGGAGCTGATGCAGCCGTCACCGAGGTAGAGCCCGAGAGGTAGGAGTACGCAGCTCGATCCGCCGGACCAGCGCACGGCTGAGTCTGGTTGAGTCGAGGCAGAGGGTCGATGCGCACGCGCCAGGCCCGGATTGCGGCCCGGGATATCCCCATCTCCTGGCTGACCGCATTCAGACTGCGCCCGTCATCCAGGAGAGACAGCGCCTGCCGCCGAGTTGCGAGATCGTACATATGGGCGACAGTGTGCAAATCCGTCCGGACGCCCTTGCATTTTCCGCTGTATTCCCCCGAAAGGGGGACCCTCCGTCAGGCAGGCGTGACCTTGGAATTCCAGGAAAGGTGCCCCAGGTGGGGTTCGAACCCACACTGTCCGCTGTTTGAGAGCGGCCTCTCTAACCAGTTGGAGTACTGGGGCCTAAGAAACGAAGGATTACGGGAACCCTGCGTGACACCACCTTACAGGAGGTCGGTAGGCTCGGGGGAGCAGTAATGCCCCGTATCAAGGAGCCCCCCGTGACCGCCGAGCACGAGTCGACGCCCACGCCCGACGCCGACCAGTCGCACGTTCCGCCGCTGACGACCCGGGTCGTCATCGCCGAGGACGAGGCGCTCATCCGTCTCGACCTCAAAGAGATGCTCGAAGAAGAGGGCTACACCGTCGTCGGCGAGGCCGGCGACGGGCAGACGGCCGTCGAACTCGCCCGCGAGCACCGGCCCGACCTGGTCATCCTCGACGTGAAGATGCCCGTCCTGGACGGAATCTCCGCCGCCGAGAAGATCGCGCAGGAGTCCATCGCCCCCGTCCTGATGCTGACGGCGTTCTCGCAGCGCGACCTCGTCGAGCGGGCCCGGGACGCCGGGGCCATGGCGTACCTGGTGAAGCCGTTCAGCAAGAGCGACGTGGTGCCGGCCATCGAGATGGCCGTGTCCCGGTTCGCCGAGCTGCGCGCGCTGGAGCTGGAGGTCGCGGACCTCTCGCAGCGGCTGGAGACCCGCAAGCTGGTGGACCGGGCGAAGAGCATCCTGCAGACGCAGTACGGGCTGACCGAGCCCGCCGCCTTCCGCTGGATCCAGAAGTCCTCCATGGACCGCCGGATGTCGATGCAGCAGGTCGCCGAGGTGGTCATCGAGGACGCCGAGGCGAAGAAGAAGGAGAGCGGGAAGTAGTTCCCGCGTCCGTCCCGGAACATGCGTGAGGCCCGCCTCCCCCCGAGGGGAGGCGGGCCTCACACGTTGTGTCAGTCCTCGCCGAGGTAGGCCTTGCGGACGTCCTCGTTGTGGAGGAGGTCCTGGCCGGTGCCGGAGAGGACGATCTTGCCGATCTCCATGACGTGGGCCTGGTCGGCGAGGGAGAGCGCCGCCTGGGCGTTCTGCTCGACGAGCAGGATCGTCATGCCCGAGGCCTTGAGCTCGGAGATGGTCGACATGATCTTCTGCATCATCAGCGGGGAGAGGCCCATGGAGGGCTCGTCCAGCATGAGGAGCTTCGGCTGGCACATGAGCGCGCGGCCCATGGCGAGCATCTGCTGCTCACCGCCCGAGAGGGTGCCGGCGGCCTGCTTGCGACGCTCGCCCAGGATGGGGAAGAGGTCGTAGGCGCGCTGGATGTCCTTCTCGATGCCGTCCTTGTCGGTGCGCAGGAAGGCACCGAGCTGGAGGTTCTCCTCGATCGTCAGCCGGGGGAAGATGTGGCGGCCCTCGGGGGAGTGCGCCAGCTTCAGGGCGACGATCTTGTGCGCGGGGACGCCGATGAGCGGCTGGCCGTCGAAGGTGACGCTTCCCGCGGTGGGCTTCAGGAGCCCGGAGAGGGTGCGGAGGGTGGTCGTCTTGCCGGCGCCGTTGGTGCCGACGAGGCAGACGATTTCACCTTCGTTGACCTCGAAGGAGATTCCCTTGACGGCTTCGATCTTGCCGTAGGCGACCTTGAGGTCCTCGACCTTGAGCAGTGCGGTCACTTGGCCTCTCCTTCCGTGCTGGTGGTGCTGGTGGTGCTGTCGGCGTCGCCCTCGGCGTTCGCGTCCGTTTCCGCGGCGGGTGCGTCGTCCGAGTCGGCCGCGGGGGCCTCGTCCTCGGCCGCGGCTTCCACCTCGGTCTCGGTCGCGGCGTCGGCGTCTGCCGCAGCCTCGGGCTCGGCCTCCGCCTCGGCCGCGGCTTCGGCGTGGGCCTCGGCCGCCTCGACCTCGGCGACTTCCTCTGCTCCGGGCTCGCCCTCGAAGGGGGTGCCGAGGTAGGCCGCGATGACGCGCTCGTCGCCCTGGACCTCGGAGGCGGTGCCTTCGATGAGCTTCTCGCCCTGGACGAGACAGGCGACGCGGTCGCACAGGTTGAAGATGAAGCGCATGTCGTGCTCGATGACGAGTACGGCGATGCCCATGTCCCGGATCGCGAAGATGAGCTCTTCGGCGGCGCGGGTCTCCTGCGGGTTCATGCCGGCGGTGGGCTCGTCCAGGAGGATGAGGCCGGGGTCGCTGGCGAGGGCGCGGGCGATCTCCAGCTTGCGCTGCTCGCCGTAGGGGAGGTTCTTCGCGAGGTGGTCGGCCTTGTGCTCCAGGCCGATGAACTCGAGGAGTTCCATGGCGCGTGCCTCGCTGGCGGCTTCGGCCTTCTTGAAGCCGGGGCCGCGCAGCAGGGCGGACCAGAGGCCTTCCTTCGTGCGGGTGTGGCGTCCGACGAGGACGTTCTCCATCACCGTCATGTTGTGGAAGAGCCGGATGTTCTGGAAGGTGCGGGCGACGCCGGCCTCGGTGACCCGGTGGGGCTTGGGCGGGAGGACCTTGCCCTTGTAGGTGACGGAGCCCTCGGTGGGGACGTACAGCCCGGTGAGGCAGTTGAAGAAGGTGGTCTTGCCGGCGCCGTTGGGGCCGATGAGTCCGACGATCTCGCCCGCGTTGACCTGGAGGTCGACGCCCTTGACGGCGGTGAGGCCGCCGAAGCGCATGGTGACGCCCTTGGCTTCGAGGACCGTGGTCTTCGTGGTGGTGGTGGTGTCCGTGGTGGTCGTCATGTCGTTCACGCCCCCGCCTTGGCGGTGGCCAGGTCCGTGGGGGCCTGGTCAGCGGTGTCGTCGTGGAACTCGAGCTGCGCGCGCTTGTTGGCGATGAGGCCTTCAGGGCGGAAGCGCATGAGCAGGATGAGGGCGATGCCGAACGCGAGGAGCTGGTAGTCCTGGAGGAAGGCCAGCTTCGCCGGGATCAGGAAGAGCAGTGCGGCGCCGAGGATGGGGCCGCGGATGGTGCCCATGCCGCCGAGGATGACGGCGGCGAGAAGGAACGCGGAGTTCGGCGGGACGGGCCCGGCGAAGACGTAGTTCTCGGGGACGACCGTGGTGTTGACGTGTGCCTGGACGGTGCCGGCGAGGCCGGCGAGGGTGGCGCCGAGGGCGAAGGCGATGAGCTTGACCTTGAAGCCGTTGATGCCCATGGCTTCGGCGGCGGTCTCGTCCTCGCGGATGGCGACCCAGGCGCGGCCGATGCGGCTGTTGCCGGCGCGGGCGAAGACCACGACGACCAGGGCCATGACCAGCAGCATCAGGAAGTAGTAGTTGGCGTAGGCGCCGAGTTCGATGCCGGCGACGATGTGGGACTCGCCGAAGTTCCACCCGAAGATCTCGAGGTGGGGGATGTTCGGGATGCCGTTCGGGCCGTTGGTGACGTCCGGGCCGGAGGTGCCGTCGAGGTTGCCCATGGCGATGCGGAAGATTTCTCCGAAGCCGAGGGTGACGATGGCGAGGTAGTCGCCGCGCAGGCGGAGGGTCGGTGCACCGATGACCACGCCGAAGATGAGCGAGACGATGGCGCCGACGATGACCGCCGCCCAGAAGGGGAGGTGGATGCCGAAGGCGGAGGCGGTGCTGCCGGAGACCAGGGCGGCGGCGTAGGCGCCGACGCCGAGGAAGGCGACGTAGCCGAGGTCGAGGAGGCCGGCGAGGCCGACGACGATGTTGAGGCCGAGGGCGACGGTCGCGAAGATCAGGATGTTGACCGCGATCAGCGTGTAGGTGTCGCCGCTCTGCTGGATGAAGGGGAAGGCGATCGCGGCGGCCGCGGTGCCGAGGAGGGTGACCTGGCGGTTGTTCGCGGTGAGGACCGAGAAGCGGGCGAGGAGGCCCGACTTGTTCAGGGCGAGGGCCGCGAGGCCGACCGTGATCAGGTAGGCGACGAAGAGCTGCGGTTCCTTGTCATCGGTGTCGATGCCGAAGGTGATGACGAAGAGGCCGAGGGCGAAGACGCCGGTGATGATGAGGATCTCGGCCCAGTTGGGCAGCTTGCTCTTGGCGGGGGTCACCTTGCGGCTGTCGTCGGGGAGCTTGTACGCGGCGAGGGCCGGGACAAGGGAGCCGACGAGGGCGACGTAGGCGCCGGGTTCGAGGTTGACGACGCCGCCGAGGACGACGGTGATCGCGATGACCGTGAACCAGGTGGCGGCCAGGTTGCCGAGGGCGAGGAACCAGATGGGCTTGCGGGAGCCGGCCGGGGTGAGCCAGGTGAAGCCCTTGACGCCGAGCGCGGAGAGCGCGTGGACGAGGGTGAGGGCGGCTCCGGCCAGGGTGATGTACTGCAGGTCGGCCGGGCTGCCGTAGAAGGTGAGGTCGCCGGGGAAGTCGGCGGTCCACGTCCAGGCGAGGAAGGCGCTGACGATGGTGAGGAGGCTGCCGCCGACGATCGCGTAGAGGAGCGCGGCGGGGGCGGGTGCCGTCTTCGGGGTCTGCGTCGGCGTCTGCGGGGTGGTGTCTGTGGTCATGGTTCTCACGCCCGATCCGTGACGCGCTGGCCGAGCAGGCCTTGGGGCCGCACGAGGAGGACGACGATGAGGAGTACGAAGGCCCAGACGTTGGACCAGGCTCCGCCGCCGAGCTGCTGCATGCCGGGGATCTCTTCGATGTAGGCGATCGAGAGGGCTTCGGCGAGTCCGAGGACGACGCCGCCGACCATGGCTCCGTAGATGTTGCCGATGCCGCCGAGGACGGCTGCGGTGAAGGCCTTGAGGCCGAGGATGAAGCCCATCTCGAAGTTGATCTGGCCCTTGTCGACGCCGTAGGCGACGGCTGCGACGGCTGCGAACGCGGCACCGATGGCGAAGGCCATGACGATGATGCGGTCGGTGTTGATGCCCATCAGCTTGGCGGTGTCGGGGTCCTGCGCGGTGGCCTGCATGGCGCGGCCGCTGCGGCTCTTCTGGACGAAGACGCCGAGGGCGAGCATGCAGAGGGGGGCGAGGATGAGGACGAAGAGGTCCGCACGCTGGATCGCGAGGCTGTCGGTGATCTTGAAGGCTGCTCCCTTGAACTCGGGGAAGCTGACTGCCTTCTTGGCGTCCGGGTAGAACTGCCACACGAGCTGCTGGAGCGCGATCGAGAGGCCGATTGCGGTGATGAGGGGTGCGAGCCTGGGAGCGCTGCGCAGGGGGCGGTAGGCGAAGCGTTCGGCTGCGCATGCCACGGCGACGGAGCAGATGGCGCCGCCGACGATCATGACGGGTATCGCGATCAGCAGGGTGGTGCCGGTCGGGAGGATGGCGTAGGCGGTGAGCGCGCCGAAGCCGCCGATCATGAAGATCTCGCCGTGGGCGAAGTTGATGAGCTGGACGATGCCGTAGACCATGGTGTACCCGATGGCGATGAGGCCATAGAGAGCACCGAGGGCCAGGCCGTTGGCCAGCTGTTGCGGCAGTTCGTGCACCGCAGGGCCTCCGATGAGCGTGTCGGATAAGACTCCGCGCGAGGGCACTGTTTGCGCCCTCGCGCGGCGTTGGTTCAGGTGTTGCGGGTGTTACGGGTGGTGCTGGGTGCTACGGCTTACTGGTTGAAGGTGTCGCTCTTGACGTCGACCCACTTGCCGCCCTCGACCTTGTAGACCGTGAGCTGCTTGTTGGTGGTGTCGCCGTACTGGTCGAAGGCGACCTTGCCGGTCACGCCCTCGAAGGAGACCTTGCCGAGAGCCTCGACGACCTTGGCGCGGGCGTCGTCGGGGAGCTTGCCGCTGTTGGCGGCGACGACGGCCTTGACGGCCTGGATGACGGCCCAGCCGGCGTCGTAGGAGTAGCCACCGTAGGCGGCGTACGGGTCCTTGTAGCCCTCGGCCTTGTAGTCCTCGATGAACTTCTTGGCCGTGTCGAGCTTCTCGACCGGGTAGCCGATCGAGGTGGCGAGGTCGCCCTCGTTGGCCTCACCGGAGGCGCTGATGAAGGCGGGGTCCTGGATGCCGTCGCCGCCCATGAGCGGGACGTTGGCGCCGGTCTTCTTGATCTGGTCGGCGAGCAGGCCGCCCTCGGGGTACTGGCCGCCGAAGTAGACGGAGTCGGCGCCGGAGGACTTGACCTTGTCGGCGGTGGAGGAGAAGTCGGTCTCCTTCACGGTGACGTGGTCGGTGCCGGCGACCTCGCCGCCGAGCTTCTTGAACTCGTCGGCGAAGATGGCGGCGAGGCCGGCGCCGTAGGTCTGCTTGTCGTCGACGATGAAGACCTTCTTCTTGCCGGCGTCCTTGAAGAGGTACTGGGCGGCGAACTTGCCCTGGACCACGTCGGTGGCGGCGGTGCGGAAGTAGGTGTCGAAGCCGCGCTTGAACTCGCCCTTGCCCCAGTTGTCGCCCTGGCTGAGCGCGGGGTTGGTGTTGGCGGGGGAGACCTGCGCCAGCTTGGCGGAGGCGAAGACGCCCTGCATCTGCTGGGCGACGCCCGAGTTCAGGGGGCCGACGACGCCGAGGACGTCCTTGTTGCCGACGAGCTTGGTGGCGTTGGCCTGGCCGGAGGCCGGGACGGCCTGGTCGTCGAGGGCCTCGACCTTGAACTCGATGCCGGGGACCTCGTTGTTCTTGTTGGCCGTCTTGGCCGCGAGGTCCACGGAGTTCTTGATGCCCTGACCGAGTGCGGAGAGGGAACCGGTGAGCGGGGCGTCGACGCCGATGACGACGACGGTCTTCTTGCCGCCGCTGTTGTCCTTGGAGCCTCCGTCGCGCGATCCGCAAGCGGTGAGGGTCAGTGCTCCCGTGGTGATCACGGTGGTGAGGATGAGCAAAGAACGGTGTCGCACGATTCTTCCTTTCCCTGGCGCAGCCCTCTGTCGAGGTGCCGTTGGGTCGCCGGGCCGCACTGGAGAGGTCCACGGCCGTGCTGATTCGCGCCCTGCGGCGCGGTGACTGGCCGTGACTCTAGGGCCGAGGTGGCGAGCACCGGGAGGCGGGAAAGGAGGATGTGACGCTCTTGTTATGCCAAGGCCAAGAATGTGTGGTGGGAGTTTAAACAAAACGGACATTTAGGCACCCTTGAGATCGTCCGCATGGTGAGAAATCGCAGTTCCTCTAAGGGGCTTGAGGCCTCCATGCACCTGTCTTAGATCAAATTGAGCCGAATGTGGCTGCGCGTGCCCGAAACAATCCTCCGGGTGGTCATTCCCAAGGGAAAAGGTGGATTCGAGCCGTCCGGGGAATTACGCAGAGTGATGATTGCGGCATTGTGTCGGGACTGTGAACGATCTTGTCTCTGTGGTGGCAGGGTCTCCCACCTGCGGTTCGACCCCGCGGAGGCATCTGCCCGGTAGCCGGACAGCATGCTCGGAATGCGGTGACGACGGTCACATCGGGGTGCGCCAGTTCTCCGAGCTGCGGGTCGCGCCGCCCTGTTCGGCGCAGCGCTGCGCCACGAAGTGGTCGATCAGCTCAAGTGCCTTGTCCCGACCGGCAGTTAGCTCCTCCGTGCGCCCTGCGGCCACCGCGTCCTCGTGGATCGCGTACTGATCGTTGGACAGACCCTTCTGCTCCCAGTCGAGGCCGGACCACGTGGTGCCCAGCAGGGTCTCCTTCGCCCAGTAGGACACGAGGCTCGTGCACACCTGTACGGGGGAGGCGGGGGTGGGGGCGGAGGGGCTCGCGGAGCCCGCCGCGGAGGATGGCGCGGAGGATGAGCAGCCGGTCAGGGCGAGCGCCGCGAGAAGGGTGTGGGCGGCGTACCGGGCCGTGCGTGGCATGGTCCCCATGGGGGGACGGTAGGCGGTGACCACCGGTGAGACAACAGATGTCACCGCGAAGCGTGCGGACTGGCGGATTCCGGGCTGTTGGGCGGCCGGCGCCTCCCCGCTCGCTCCATGAGCGGACGTCCGAGCGCAACGGCCTTGATCGGGTCGGCCTGGCGGGAGCCGGCCGCCCCCCGACGCGGGCAACAGCGACAGCTGTCCGGAAGTCGTCGCCGCCGGCCGCCGGTGCGGACGGCTTCGAGGTGCTGCTCCTGGAGTACGTCCTGCCCGTCCTCGGGTGCGCCGGCGACCGGGCGGCGCTGCCGGTCGTCGAGCGGTTCCTCGGGCACCCCGACGCGGCGGTGCGCCGGGAGGCGGCGTCGGCGGTGCGCGAGGTGCACGGGCGTTCGCGGGCCGGCCGGGAGGGGCCGGGCTGAGCCCCGGCGGCGGGCCGGGGCCCGTTCGTCGGGGCCGTACGGGCCGCGTCAGGCCTGGGAGTGGGCCTCGGCGCCGCCGGCGACCTGGTCGACGTCGCGCAGCAGGCAGGTCAGGCGGGCGGTGCAGATCCGCTTGTCCTGCTCGTCGGTGATGACGATCTCGAAGGTGGTCGTCGAGCGGCCGCGGTGGACCGGGGTGGCGACGCCGGTGACGATGCCGCTGCGGGCGCCCCGGTGGTGGGTGCAGTTCAGGTCCACGCCGACGGCGATCTTGCTGATGCCGCCGTGCATCATCGCGCCGATCGAGCCGAGGGTCTCGGCCAGTACGGCGGAGGCCCCGCCGTGCAGCAGTCCGTAGGGCTGGGTGTTGCCCTTGACGGGCATGGTGCCGACGACGCGGGCGGCCGAGGCCTCCAGGATGCGGATGTCCATGCGCTCGCCGAGGTCTCCGGCCGAGAACAGCGCGGGCAGGTCGATGCCCAGGGCCGCGTACTCGTCGAGGACCTCCTGCGGGAACTTCACTGCGTGCTGCTGCTCACCCATGGTCAGGCTCCGTTCGTCAACGCTCGTTAACCTTCTTTTCCTGAGGTCGTTCTATCAGGAGGGTTCGAAGCGCACGACGACGGACTTGCTGGCCGGGGTATTGCTGGTGTCCGCGGTCGAGTCGAGCGGGACCAGCACGTTCGTCTCGGGGTAGTACGCGGCGGCGCAGCCGCGGGCGGTCGGGTAGTGCACGACGCGGAATCCGGGTGCGCGCCGTTCCACGCCGTCCTTCCACTCGCTCACCAGGTCGGTGTACGAGCCGTCGGCGAGGCCGAGCTCCGCGGCGTCGGCGGGGTGGACCATGACGACGCGGCGGCCGCCGGTGATGCCGCGGTAGCGGTCGTCGAGGCCGTAGATCGTGGTGTTGTACTGGTCGTGGCTGCGCAGGGTCTGCAGGAGCAGCCGGCCGGGCGGGACGCGGGGGTACTCGACGGGAGCGGCGGTGAAGTTCGCCTTGCCGGTCCTGGTCGGGAAGCGGCGTTCGTCGCGCGGGGCGTGCGGCAGCCGGAAGCCCTCGGGGCGGGCGGCGCGGGCGTTGAAGTCCTCGAAGCCGGGGACCACGCGGGAGATCCGGTCGCGGACGGCGGCGTAGTCGCGCTCGAAGTCCTCCCACGGGGTGGCGGAGGCGGGGCCGAGGACGGCGCGGGCCATCCGGGCCACGATCGCGGGCTCGGAGAGCAGGTGCGGGGAGGCGGGGGCGAGGTTGCCGCGGGAGGCGTGGACCATGCCCATGGAGTCCTCGACGGTGACGAACTGCCGGCCGGAGGCCTGGACGTCCTTGTCCGTGCGGCCGAGGGTGGGCAGGATCAGGGCGCGCCGGCCGGTGACCGCGTGGGAGCGGTTGAGCTTGGTGGAGACGTGGACGGTCAGGGCGGTGCGGCGGATCGCGGCCTCGGTGACCTCGGTGTCGGGGGTGGCGCCGACGAAATTGCCGCCCATGGCGAAGAGGACCTTGGCGTGGCCGTCGCGCATCGCCTGGATGGATCGGACCACGTCGTAGCCGTGGCCGCGCGGCGAGGTGATGCCGAATTCCTTGTCGAGGGCGTCGAGGAAGGCGGGCGCCGGCCGTTCGAAGATGCCCATGGTGCGGTCGCCCTGGACGTTGGAGTGGCCGCGGACGGGGCAGACGCCGGCGCCGGGGCGGCCGATGTTCCCGCGCAGCAGCAGGAGGTTGACGACCTCGCGGATGGTGGCGACGGCGTGCTTGTGCTGGGTGAGGCCCATGGCCCAGCAGACGATGGTGCGCTTCGACGCCAGGACCATGGCGAGGGCGCGCTCGATCTCGGGGCGGGTCAGGCCGGTGGCCGTGAGGGTCTCGTCCCAGTCAGCTTCCTTGGCGGCGGCCGCGAGGTCCTCGTAGCCGTGGGTGTGCTCGTGGATGAACGCCTCGTCGGTGGCGCCCTCCGTCTCGATGACGAGCTTGTTCAGGAGGCGGAAGAGGGCCTGGTCGCCGCCGATGCGGATCTGCAGGAAGAGGTCGTTGAGGGCGGTGCCCCGGAGCATGCCGAGGGGGGTCTGCGGGTTCTTGAACCGCTCCATGCCGGCCTCGGGCAGCGGGTTCACCGAGATGATCTTCGCGCCGGCGGTCTTGGCCTTCTCCAGGGCGGAGAGCATGCGCGGGTGGTTGGTTCCCGGGTTCTGGCCGGCGACGATGATCAGGTCGGCCTGGTGGAGGTCTTCGAGGGAGACGCTGCCCTTGCCGATGCCGATGGTCTCGGTGAGTGCGGAGCCCGAGGACTCGTGGCACATGTTGGAGCAGTCGGGCAGGTTGTTGGTGCCGAACTCGCGGGCGAAGAGCTGGAAGAGGAACGCGGCCTCGTTGCTGGTGCGGCCCGAGGTGTAGAAGAGGGCCTCGTCGGGGGAGCCGAGCGCGGTCAGTTCCTCCGCGATGACGGCGAAGGCGCGCTCCCAGCTGATCGGCTCGTAGCGGTCGCCGCCCTCGGGGAGGTACATCGGCCGGGTGATGCGGCCCTGCTGGCCCAGCCAGTAGCCGGAGCGGGTGGCCAGGTCGGCCAGGGGGTGCGCGGCGAAGAACTCGGGGGTGACCCGGCGCAGGGTGGCCTCCTCCGCGACGGCCTTGGCGCCGTTCTCGCAGAATTCGGCGGTGTGCCGCTTGTCGCCCTCGGGCCAGGCGCAGCCGGGGCAGTCGAAGCCGTCCTTCTGGTTGACCTTCAGGAGGGTGCGGGCGGTGCGGGCCAGGCCCATCTGCTCCTGTGCGATGCGCAGGGTGTGGCCGATCGCCGGAAGGCCGGCCGCCGCGTGCTTGGGCGGTGTGACCTGCGGTGCGTCCTGTACCGGATCACCTGTGGGCGGCTTGGTCGCCATCGCGCTCCCCTTCGAGCGTACGTACGGGTGCAGCACGGGTGGCCGCGTACTTCGATCCTTGCACGACCCACGGGGTTCGGGGAGGGCGGTCCGGTGCTCGCGGCGCCCGGCCGGGTGCGCCGGGGGCGTCCGGTGGGGCGGATGCGCCGGGGGAGGCGACGGGCCGGAATTGTCGGTGGGGGCGCCTAGGATCGGGGACGTGGCAGATTCAGCATCGAAGAAGACGGACCAGACGACCGCAGCGGACCGCCCCCGCCTGATGCTCATGGACGGGCACTCCCTGGCGTACCGGGCGTTCTTCGCGCTGCCCGCGGAGAACTTCACGACCGCGACGGGGCAGCCGACGAACGCCATCTACGGCTTCGCGTCGATGCTGGCGAACACGCTGCGCGACGAGGCGCCCACGCACTTCGCGGTGGCGTTCGACGTGTCCCGCAAGACGTGGCGTTCGACGGAGTTCCCCGAGTACAAGGCGAACCGTTCCAAGACGCCCGACGAGTTCAAGGGACAGGTCGAGCTGATCGGCGAGCTCCTCGACGCGATGAAGGTGCCGCGGTTCGCCGTCGACGGCTTCGAGGCCGACGACGTGATCGCGACGCTGGCGACGCAGGCGGAGGCCCTCGGTTTCGAGGTGCTGATCGTCACCGGCGACCGGGACTCCTTCCAGCTCGTGTCCGAGCACACGACCGTGCTCTACCCGACCAAGGGCGTCTCGGAGCTGACGCGCTTCACGCCGGAGAAGGTCGAGGAGAAGTACGGGCTCACCCCGCAGCAGTACCCGGACTTCGCGGCCCTGCGCGGCGATCCGTCCGACAACCTCCCCGGCATTCCGGGCGTCGGTGAGAAGACCGCCGCCAAGTGGATCACCCAGTTCGGGTCGTTCGCGGAGCTCGTGGAGCGCGCCGAGGAGGTCAAGGGCAAGGCCGGGCAGAACTTCCGGGACCACCTGGAGGCCGTCAAGCTCAACCGGGTCCTGACCGAGATGGTCAAGGACGTGGAGCTGCCCAAGTCCGCCGCCGACCTGGGCCGCCTGCCGTACGACCGGTCCGCGGTCACCGGTGTGCTGGACGTGCTGGAGATCCGCAACCCGTCGCTGCGCGAGCGGCTGCTGGCCGTGGACCCGGGTGCGGCCGAGCAGGAGAGCGCCCCGGCGCCCGCGGCCGGCGTGGAGCTCGACGCGTCCGTGCTGGGCGCGGGCGAGCTGGCGCCGTGGCTGGAGAGCCACGCGGGCGGACCCCTGGGCGTCGCGACCGTCGACAGCTGGGCCCTGGGCCAGGGCAACGTCGCCGAGGTCGCGCTGGCCGCCGCCGGGGGTGCGGCCGCCTGGTTCACCCCGGCCGAGCTCGACGAGAGCGACGAGCGGGCCTTCGCGGCCTGGGCGGCCGATGCGGCCCGGCCCAAGGTCGTGCACAACGCCAAGGGTCTGATGCGGGTCTTCCCCGAGCACGGCTGGAGCCTCGCCGGCGTCACCATGGACACCGCGCTCGCCGCCTACCTGGTCAAGCCGGGCCGGCGCTCCTTCGCCCTGGACGCCCTGTCGACGGAGTACCTGCACCGTGAGCTGGCCCCCGCCGCCGCCGACGGGCAGCTGGCCTTCGGCGCCGACGAGACGGCCGAGGCCGAGGCGCTGATGGCGCAGGCCCGCGCCGTCCTGGACCTGGGTGACGCCTTCACCGGCAAGCTCAGCGAGGTGGGCGCCGCGGAGCTGCTGCACGACATGGAGCTGCCGACCTCAGAGCTGCTCGCCCGCATGGAGCGCGCCGGCATCGCCGCCGACCGCGACCACCTGGAAGCCATGGAGCAGCAGTTCGCGGGAGCCGTGCAGCAGGCGGTCAAGGAGGCGCACGCGGCGGTCGGCCACGAGTTCAACCTCGGCTCGCCCAAGCAGCTCCAGGAGGTCTTCTTCGGCGAGCTGGACCTGCCGAAGACGAAGAAGACCAAGACCGGCTACACCACGGACGCCGACGCGCTGGCCTGGCTGGCGACGCAGACCGACCACGAACTGCCGGTGATCATGCTCCGGCACCGGGAGCAGGCCAAGCTGCGCGTCACGGTCGAGGGCCTGGTCAAGACCATCGCCGCCGACGGCCGGGTGCACACCAGCTTCAGCCAGACCGTCGCCGCGACCGGCCGCCTGTCCTCCACCGACCCGAACCTGCAGAACGTGCCGGTGCGCACCGACGAGGGGCGCGCCATCCGCCGCGGCTTCGTCGTCGGCGAGGGCTTCGAGTCCCTGATGACGGCCGACTACAGCCAGATCGAGCTGCGCGTGATGGCCCACCTCTCCGAGGACGAGGGCCTGATCGAGGCGTTCGCCACCGGCGAGGACCTGCACACCACCGTCGCCTCCCAGGTGTTCGGGGTGGAGCGCGACCAGGTCGACGCCGAGATGCGCCGCAAGATCAAGGCCATGTCCTACGGCCTGGCCTACGGGCTGTCCGCCTTCGGCCTCTCGCAGCAGCTGGGCATCGAGCCCGCCGAGGCGCGCGGCCTGATGGAGACCTTCTTCGAGCGCTTCGGCGGGGTCCGCGACTACCTCCAGCGCGTGGTGGACGAGGCCCGGGCCACCGGATACACGGCGACGGTCTTCGGCCGCCGCCGGTACCTGCCGGACCTCAACAGCGACAACCGCCAGCGCCGCGAAGCCGCCGAGCGGATGGCGCTCAACGCCCCGATCCAGGGCACCGCCGCCGACATCGTCAAGGTCGCGATGCTGCGCGTGGACAAGGCGATCACCGAGGCCGGCCTGCGGTCGCGGATGCTGCTCCAGGTCCACGACGAAATCGTGCTGGAGATCGCCCCCGGCGAGCACGAGCAGGTGGAGGAGCTGGTGCGCCGCGAGATGGGCGCCGCCGTCGAGCTCCGCGCCCCGCTGGACGTGTCGGTGGGTGTCGGCACGGACTGGGAGTCCGCCGCGCACTGATCCGCGTGACGATGCGCGAGCAGCGCCCGTCCCCGTCCGCTCAGGCGGTGGGGACGGGCGTTCGCGTCTCCTCGTCCGCGCGGTCGCCGCGGTGCCGGTCGCGGCCGCGGCCCTGGCGCAGGCGGACGAGGACCCCGTAGACCAGCAGGGACACGCACAGGCCGCCGCCCGCACCGAAGCAGACGGTCGGAATGATGTCGAGGGGCGTACGGATCCGGTCGAAGAAGGTGAAGAAGCGGATCACGCGGAAGGTCACGCCGACCGCGACGCCCGCCGCGATCAACGCCAGTGCGCCCCAGTACTCCGCGCGGCCGAGCACCGGCACAGACGCGGGCGCCGGGGAGGACGGCAGCCGGCGCAGGGCGGTGGCCGTGAACCACAGCAGCGCGCAGGCCGCGATCGCCGAACTGCCGTACTGGAGGAAGGTGTAGGGCGGGAAGCCGAAGGCGATGGGCTCGCCGAGCCAGGGCAGCGCGTTCGATCCCCACCGGTCCCCGTGCGTGAAGCTGTCCCAGAGCACGTGCGTCAGCGAACCGGCCACCGCCGAAACGTAGAACCACGCGGCGAGCGCGGGCAGTCGGCGGCCGGCGCGCCACTCCTCGCCCCGCAGGAGGGCATGGACCCTGCCCTGCCAGTCGGCCGGCAGGAGCGCGACGAGCGGCTCGCGCAGCAGCAGCCAGCACCCCACAAGGACGGCGGTGAGCACCGCGTCCAGCGTGAACACCCCGAGCAGCGAGTGCGTGACGCTCCCGTACGCCATGAAGCCCTCGACGACCGCGTCCGTGAAGTAGAAGGTGTCCGGCGCGAAGGAGCCGAGGACCATCGCGGAGGCGACGAGGGGACCCCGTGCACGGCCCGTCCGGCGGATGGCCGGAAGTACGGCCGCCGCATGGCTGAGAGTGAACGGCATGGCACCTCTTCTGGATGTTGCTGTGGTCGTTCCCTACTTCGGGCCAATGCGCCCGAAGGGTCCCGACAGTATGCGTGACCTGCTTGAGGACGTGGGGATCCGGTGAATTCCGGCCCGTGGTGCGTGCCCATTGCAGGGAGCTGACGTAGGGTCACGCGGACGTCGAGGGGGAGGGGTCCGGCTCATGTCGTCTCGGATATTCGGCCGCAGGCTGCGCAGGGGGACCACGGCCGCGCTGGTCTGCGCGCTGACGGTCGCCGCACTGACCGCTTCGCGGGGTCCCGCGCGCGTCGGCCCGGACGCGCCGTCCGCGGCCGGCGGGAACGCCGCGGACGGACCGCTCCCCGCCGACGCGAGCGGCGGCGATTCGGCCTACTTCACCGAACTGCCCCCGCTGGCAAGCCCGCAGCCGCCGGCGGTGCTGCTGCCGGAGGGGACTGCGCCGACGGCGGGCACGGACCCGGCGGCGCAGCCCGAACAGCCCTCCGGCCCGGTCGGGACCGGGCCGGGGGAAGGGGCGCAGGGGATACCGGCGAGCGTGCTCGCGGCGTACCGGCGGGCGGAGCAGGCCGTGGGGAGGAGCGACCCCGGCTGCGGACTGCGCTGGCAACTCCTGGCCGCCATCGGCAAGGTGGAGTCCGGACAGGCGCGGGGCGGCCAGGTGGACGCGGCGGGGACCACCCTGCGGCCGATCCTCGGACCGGTGCTCGACGGCAACGGCTTCGCGAACATCCGGGACACCGACGGCGGCGCCTACGACGGCGACGCGCGCTACGACCGGGCGGTCGGGCCGATGCAGTTCATCCCCTCCACGTGGGCGGCCTGGGGCCAGGACGCGGACGGCGACGGGCGCCGCAACCCGAACAACGTGCACGACGCGGCCCTCGCGGCCGCCCGCTACCTGTGCGCGGGCACCCGGGACCTGCGGGCGGAGGCGGACCTGGACCGGGCGGTGCTCTCCTACAACCGCTCCACGGAGTACCTGCGGACGGTCCGGTCCTGGTTCACGTACTACCTCAAGGGCACGCACGAGGTCCCGGACACCGGCGGCACGCCCGCGCCCGCGACGCCGTCCCCGAGGCCCACCCCGCCCCCGGCCCCGACGCCCAGGCCGAGCCCGACCCCCGCACCGGACCCGAAGCCGACACCGACCCCCACGCCCGAGCCCACCCCCACGCCGACACCCACGCCGACGCCCGATCCGAAGCCGACGCCGACCCCCGCACCGACGCCGACCCCTACCCCTACCCCCACGCCGGATCCGACGCCGACTCCGACGCCCACCCCCACCCCGACGGGAAGCCCGGCCCCGAACCCTTCCCCGAGCCCGACCACCGGCGCCCGGCCCACGCCCGCGCCCACACCCACTCCCAGCCCCACGGCCTCGGCGAAGCCCGGCTCCGCTCCCGCGCCGAGCCCGACGGCGACGCGCGTTCCGTAGGGCCCGACGGGCGGTCCCGCGGTCGCGGCCCGCGGGCGGGGGCGAGACGGTTCTCATCTCGCCCCCGCGTTGCTACGGTGCCCCCTCTCTGACGCCTCATCAGATTTCGGAGCCCCGGCATGCGCGCATTCGTCGCCGCCGTCATCGGCCTCGCGGCCGCGCTGGCCCTCGTGTTCGCCGTCACGGCGTTCGGGGTGCCCGAAGGCGAGACCTCACCCAAGCCCCTGCTCACCACCGCGCCCCCCGCGCCCGGAAAGTAGAGGAGGGCCCGGCCGTGCGACGCAGAGCGAGCCTTGTCCTGCTGGCCCTAGCCGTGTTCTGCGCAGCCCTCGCGCCGCTGCTGCGCTGGTACGCGTACCCGCGACTCGCGAAGATCCCGCCGAACCAGTACCAGGAGATGGTCCTGGAGGCGAAGGACGCGACCCTCCTCGACTACGCCGGCGGCATGCAGCCCAAGAAGGTCGACAAGGTCACGATCGTCCAGACCCTCAAGGGCAACGTGGAGGCCTCCCGGGAGATCGAGGCCAGTGCCGGCAAGGACGTCGTCGTCTGGGACACGCTGTCCTACATCATCGGCCCGGACGGCAAGATGGTCTCCCAGATCCCGGAGCGCTACATCTTCGACGCCCACACCCAGGACCCGGTGCACGCCACCGGGGAGATGGTCGACGGCGACGCGGTCCAGCGCCAGGGCATCGAGTTCAAATGGCCCTTCTTCGCCGAACCGCGCGACTACCTCTACTTCGACGCCCAGACCCGCACCTCCTCGCCGATCCACTACGTCGGACCGCGCCGCTTCAAGGGCATGGACGTCCACTACTTCGAGCAGACCATCCCCTGGACCAAGGTGGCCATGCCGAAGAAGATGCCGATCGAGGGCATCGACCCCGCCACGATCGAGGCGGCCACCGGCACCACCCTCTGGTACACCGCCAAGGTGCGCTTCTGGGTCGACCCGGTGACCGGGGCGCCCGTCAACGCCGAACAGGACATCCAGCAGGAGATGCGCGGCGGCATCGCCTCGGGCGGCCCCGACGGCAGGCTCACCGCCTTCGCCGGGCACGTCACCATGCGCGAGGACTACTCCGACTACACCGTCGCCCTGGTCAAGGCGAACCGGGCCAAGGTCCTCGCGCTGCACACCTACGCCCCGGCCGGCCTGGCCGCCGGCGGCCTCGCCCTGCTCGGGCTGGCGCTGTGGCTGGAGGCCCGCGGCCGCCGCGTACGGGACGACGAGCGCGTCCCGCAGGACGGGGTCAGCGCCTGAGCCGGGCGTTGGTGTGGCGGGTGGGCTCGGCCGTGGCCGGGTCCTCCGGCCAGGGGTGTTTGGGATAGCGGCCGCGCAGCTCCGCCCGGACGGCGCGGTAGCCGCCCTGCCAGAAGGAGGCCAGGTCGGCGGTGACGGCGGCCGGACGCCCCGCCGGCGACAGCAGGTGGACGAGTACGGGAACCCCCGCCACCCGCGGGGTCTCGGCCAGTCCGAACAGCTCCTGGAGCTTCACCGCGAGCACCGGCTGCCCGTGCTCGGCGGAGTAGTCCAGCCGGATCCGGGACCCGCTGGGCACCTCCAGACGTTCCGGGGCCAGCTCGTCCAGCCGCGCCGCCTCCCCGGTGGCCCACGGCAGCAGCCGGTTCAGGGCCTGGCCTGCGTCGATCCGGGCCAGGTCCGCGCGCCGCCGGGCCCGGGACAGCTCGGGTTCCAGCCAGTCGTCGGCCCGCTCCAGGAGCACCCCGTCCGCTTCCACCTCGGGCCACGCGCCGCCGAGCGTCCGGTGCAGGAAGCCGAGGCGGGCCCGCAGCGCCCGCGCGTCCGGGGACCAGCGCAGCAGGTCCAGCCCCTCGGCGCGCAGCCCTTCGATCAGGGCCGCCCGTACGAGCGCCGGATCGGGGGTGCGCAGGGGGCGCACGGCCAGTTCGACCGCGCCGAGCCGCTGCGCCGCGCGGGCGACCACGTCCCCGTCCTCCCAGTGCACCTCCTCGGCGTCGGTGCGCAGGTGGGCGGCGGCGGCCAGGGCGGTGTCCTCGTCGACGACCGCGGCGAGCCGGATCCGTGCGGAGGCGGAGTGCGGGGGCCGGTCGGCGACGGCGACGGCCAGCCAGGGCGCGTTGCGCAGGCCCGAGCCGTCCCCGAGCTCCGCCCCGGTCCCGGAAGCCATGAGGAACGCCGTCGCTGCCTTGGCCCGGGCGACCCGCTCGGGGAACGCGAGGGCGGCGATCAGCCCGGCCGCGAGGTCGTCGGGTGCGACGCCGCCGGGGCTCCGCCCCGGACCCCGCTCCTCGAACGCCGGAGGGGCTGAAATCGCCGACGGGGCGCGTCCGGGTCCGCCGGCGTTCGAGGCGCGGGCGCCCGGGGCGGAGCCTCCGGCCCCGGCTCCGGAGCCGGGCTCCGCGTCCCCGGTTCCGGGCGCGTGTCCCGGGGCCGCGCTCTCGTGCTCGGTTTCAGGCGTGCTCCCCGCAGGGGCTACGGCACGGGACAGGCGGCGGACCTCCCCGCGCCAGCGGGTGGCGTACGCGTCGCCGCCCGCGCGGGCCCGCCGCCAGGCCGCCGCCAGGTCGTCCCCGTACTCCCGGGGCGGCTCCTCGCTCAGCAGCGCGACCACCTCGGCCGCCCGGCGGGCGCCGAGCGCGGCGCCGCCGTCCAGCAGGGCCCGAGCCAGCCGCGGGTGCAGCCCGAGCCGGGCCATCCGCAGCCCGCGCGGGCTGCGGATGGCCCGGCTCGGGCTGCA
>NZ_SSBM01000053.1:0-35315 GCF_004795115.1 Streptomyces sp. A0592 | reverse complement strand
GGTAACACCCAGGGTGGTACGCAGGGTGGTGGGACCGGTAACACCCAGGGTGGTACGCAGGGTGGTGGGACCGGTAACACCCAGGGTGGTACGCAGGGTGGTGGGACCGGTAACACCCAGGGTGGTACGCAGGGTGGTGGGACCGGTAACACCCAGGGTGGTACGCAGGGTGGCGGGACCGGTAACACCCAGGGTGGTACGCAGGGTGGCGGCGCCGGTGACACCCAGGGTGGGACCCAGGGCTGACCGGCAACCGGCAACCAGTAGTCGGCAACCAGCAGTCGGCGGTCGAGTGCGGCACCTCGCAGAGGCAACCTCTGCGAGGTGCCGCCGTATGTCCGGCGCGGGCCCATGCCGCCTCCCGTTACGGCACCTTGCAGACTGCCCCGGTGGACACCCGTCGCCCTTGCCCCTGTTGCGGTCATCTCGTCTTCGACATCGAAGACGGGTGGCCCGGCTCCTACGCCACCTGCCCGGTCTGCTCCTGGCAGGACGCCCCGGAGCAGTTCCGCCGACCGTTCATGCCGCGCGGCACGAACCAGGTGTCGCTCGTCGAGGCCCAACTCAACTTCCGCGCCTACGGAGCCTGCGATCAGCGGGCCAGGCGGTTCGCCAGGCCCGCGGCGGACGACGAACCCCTGGACGCGGCCTGGCGCCCGATCGACCCCGCCACCGACTTCTTCGAGGACTCCGGGGACGCGGAGCTCCGCCCCTGGCCCGACGACGGGGCGGTCCTGTGCTGGTGGCTCCCCTCGTTCTGGGGCGTCCCCGAGGACCCCGCACCCGATCCCGCCCGCCAGGTGGTCATCGACGTCGGCCCGGTCCGCAGTGAGCGCGACCTCCACGAGGCCCTCAAGCGGGAACTCGGCTTCCCGTGGTTCTACGGGATGAACTGGGACGCGTTCCGGGACGCGATCACAGGACTCGTCGCCATGCCCGCGCACCTGCGGTTCACCGGCTGGGCCGAGCTGGAGCTGCGGGAACCGTCGGCCGCGGCGGTGCTCCGCGAGCAGCTGGAGAAGTACGCGGAGACGGCCGCGGACTTCACCGTCGCCTACGACCGCGGGCGCGACACCCTGTGACAGGCCACCCCCACCCCCGCCCCCGCCGCGCCCGGGCCGGGCGGGTGTCGGCCGGGCGGGGTCGGGTAGGTGACCGGTGCGGGGTGCGGTCCTGGCCCTCATGGCCGCGACGGGGACCGCATCCCGCCCGGCCCCCACACCCGCCCACCACTCACCGTGGCTCCGCCGTGCCCGCCCCGCGCTCAGCGCAGCACAGGGATCACATCGCGTGTCTCGTCGACCTCCAGGCCCGCGGTGCGCCGCCCGACCGGTTCCGGGGGCGCCTCGTCCGCGCAGACGGTGCCCCGCGCGGGCAGCGCCAGCGTGGCGAGGTAGCCGGTGGCCAGGGCGCTGACACACGCGCTGCGGTTGTAGGCGGTGTGCCCCTCGGCGGCGAAGGTCAGCAGCCGGCCGTTCTCCAGCGTCCCGGCGAGGGCCACGGCGTCCTGGTAGGGGGTGTCGGGGTCCCCGGTCGTCCCCAGGACCAGGATCGGCGCGGAACCCGCCGCCCGGTAGGAACCCTGGTAGCGGCTCGGCCGGTCCGCCTGCCACGGGACGCACGCCGGCGCGTGGTTGTGGTCGTAGGTCGGCGGCCCCAGACCGATCGGGGGCCCCAGCAGCGGAGCCGACGCGGCGTGCGCGCCGACCAGCGCGCCAGGAGCGCCCCGCCGGCCGGGTAGACGCGGTCGGCGCACTCGACGGCCGTGTTCACCGTCAGGAAGTCGAAGGACGCCGGCGACGGCGGGGACAGCAGGAACGAGGCCCGGCGGGCCTGCGCCGCCCGCAGCGCCTCGCCCAGGTAGGGCCAGATCTCCTTGCCCGCGTTGATGTTGAACATCAGGCGGTGGGCGAGGGTGTAGCCGGTGGCCGGACGTCCGCTCGCGGTGATGACCGGGTTCGCGTCCAGCGCCCGCTTGAGTTCGGCGAAGGCCTGCCGCGGCCGGCCCTCGCCGAACCCGCAGACGGCCGCGTTGCCCGCGCACCAGTCCAGGAACCGGCCGACCGCCGCGTCCAGGGCGGCGAACTGCGCGGCGTCGTAGGCGTAGGGCACCTCCGCGTACAGGCGCGGGTCGTAGGCCCCGTCCAGGACCATCGCCCGCACCCGCCGCGGGAACTGCGCCGCGTAGACGGTATCGACGTAACTGCCGAAGGAACGGCCGTAGAAGGACAGCGCCTCCTCGCCCAGCGCCCGGCGCAGCAGGTCGATGTCCCGGGCGTTGAAGCCGGTGCCGACGAACGGCACCAGGCCGCCCGAGCGCTCCCGGCAGGCGGCCGCGAAGCCGGCGCCCTGCCGGACGGCGCCGTGCACGGCCCCCGGGCCGGGCACGCCGCGCGCGGCATCGACGGCGGCCGCGTACTCGGTGTCGTCCCAGCACTCCACCTGACCGCTGCGCGCCACACCCCGCATGTCGTAGCCGACGACGTCGAAGGCGTCGCGCAGGGCGGCGGGCAGGGCGGCGTGGCTGTTACGGGCGAAGTCCACACCGGAGTTGCCCGGCCCGCCCGGGTGCAGCAGCAGCACACCGGTACGGCGGGCCGGGTCGGCCGCGGGCCGCCGGGTGACGGCGAGAGCGATCGTGGGCCCGCCCGGCCGGCGGTAATCCAGCGGTACGCGGGCGGTCGCGCACTCGAAGCCGTCCTGCGGGCCGGTGCACGGCCCCCAGGACAGGACGGGCACGATCAGGCCGGCGTCTTCGGCACGGGACACCGCGGCGGCGGACCCCGCGCCTGCGCCCGCGCCCGCGGGCGCGGGCGCAGGCGTCGTGGTGGCGGCGGTGGCGGGCGCGGCGCCCGTCAGCGCGGTGACCGCGGTCAGGACGAGGGCCACCGCCCCCGCCACGCGCCCGCGCGGGGCGACGGCGGAACGGGTCTGCATGCTTGCGCACCTCCGTGATGGCGATGGGCGTCGCGAACGGCCGCCAACGTAGCCGCCCGCCCCGCTCCCGTCGTGCCACCAGGAGTTGGCTCCGCCTTACACCCAGGAGGTGAGGTCCGGGGCGCCGCTCGGCCCCGACGGGCCGTGAGCGGCCCTGCCCGGCGGGGGCGGACCCCGCCGGTTCCCGGGAAAGCCGCAGCAGTGCCGGCGAGCACCCGGACCGCCGAGGAGCACGGCAGGACGTTGCGCCCGACCGCTACGGCCGCACGGGTCGCCCTGGCGGGCCCGGCAGCGGCTGTGACTGCGGCCGCGACGGCGGCCACCACCCCCGCCGCCCGGGCCGCCGCGCCGGCGGGGCACACAGCGCCGCACGCCGCACATGCTCGCCGCCCGCCAGGACGCCGTCGGTGCCCCTTCGTGAACACCCGGGCTCCGACCGGGCAGGAGCCGAAGTTCCCACAGGACCCGGCGAGGCGCTGTCAGTGGCGTCAGGCCGCTTCACCGCACGCATTCGAGGCAATTGCTTCCGGGCCGGACCGGGCCGATGCCGGGTCAGCGCATCGCGCCGGCTCGTACGTTCGGATGCCCCGCCCCCGCCCCCGCCCCCGGCCCCCGCCCGCCCCCGCCCCCGGCCCCCGCCCGCCCCCGCCCGCGTCCCCTACGCCGTACGCGGTCCCCCGCCGCCGACGCCCCCCCGCGGGGAACCGCTGCCCAACACCCTGCGGGATACTGACGCGATGCCGTCCACGCCGCCCGCCGAGCCCCCCGAGCCCGCAGAGCAGCCTGCCGGGCCTCCCGGGCCTGCCGGGGCCGCCGCGCCCGCAGGGCCCGTCGAGCCGATAGCGGCCGATCCGCCCCGCCACACCCGCGCGCACAGGACCCTGCTCACCCAGTCCTGGCTCGACCTGGCCTTCCTGCACTGGCCCGCCGACCCCGCCGACGTCGCCCCGCTGCTCCCGGCCGGCACCACGCCGGACACCCTGGACGGCCTCACCTACGTCGGCCTCGTCGCGTTCCGCATGCACCGCGTCGGCTGGCTGCGCCTCCCCGGCATCCCCTATCTGGGCTCCTTCCCCGAGACCAACGTCCGCCTCTACTCGGTCGACGCCCACGGCCGCCGCGGCGTGGTCTTCCGCTCCCTCGACGCCTCCCGCCTCCTCCCGGTCCTCGCCGCCCGCACCGCGTTCCGCCTCCCGTACGTGTGGTCACGCATGTCGGTCCGCCGCGACGGCCCCACCCTCACCTACACCAGCAGCCGGCGCTGGCCCGGACCGCGCGGCGCGCACAGCACGATCACCGTGCGGACCGGCGGACGCATCGAGGAGCCGACCGCCCTGGAACACTTCCTGACCGCCCGCTGGGGCATGCACAGCGACTTCGGCGGCCGGCTGCTGTACCTGCCCAACAGCCACCCGCGCTGGCCGCTGCACCGCGCCGAACTCCTCGGCTGCGACGAGAACCTGATCGCCGCCGCCGGCCTGCCCGCGCCCGCCGGCCCGCCCGTGAGCGTGCTGTACTCCCCGGGAGTCCCCGTGCGGTTCACCCGCCCGCCCCGCCGGCCGGCCTGACCGCCCCGCCAGGCCCGGCCCCGGCCGCCGGTTCCGCGGGTCCGCATCCCGTCCGCTCCAGCACCCGGGCACACCCCGGGCACACCCAGGGCACACTCCGGCCGCACCCCCGGTGCACCGCGAGCGCACCCCGGGCACATCCGCCCCGCCCCCGCCCCCGCTCCGGCCCTCGTTCCTGTCCGGCGGGCGGCCGGACGGGTACGCGCCATTGACAGAGCCCGCGGCGACGTGCGAAAAAGACCGAAGACCCCAGGTCCGAGGCCGCGCGATGCCCGTTTCTCCGCTGCCCGGCGCCGCAACCGCAGACGCCGCCCGGGACGACAGCCCGCGGGGTCCACCCCGCCGCGATCGGCACCGCGTCGGTGCGACCGACCGCGACCGACCCCTGAAACACGACGATCGGACCCCGACTTGACCCTCATGCCCGGATCCCGCGTGCCCGGCCGGACCTGGACGGTCCGGCTCACCGGCCACGCCGATCACAGTGCGTCCGTCACCTGCAGCACCGAAGCCTGCCGCATGCCGCCCCGTTCGAAGGACACCGCGGCCCTGAAGCGGTTCGCCGCCGAACACGTGCGGGCCCACGCCCGGCTGGCCACCGTACGCCCCGACACCGCGTGCGCCTGCCGGGCCGCGCAGTGCGCGCTCCACGAGGCCCGCACCCAGTGCACCGGCTCCAACCTCCTGGTCCTGGTCCACAACCCGGCCGTGGGACAGGTCTGGACGCTCGCCGAGATCTGCCAGTCCTGCGCGCCGCTCATCGCGCACACCGCCATCCTGGGCCGGTCCCAGCCCCAGGGCCGTCAGGCCCCGCCCGCCGCCTCGGTCCCCGCGCCCGCCACCGCACCGGCGGCGGTCCCCCTGCCCGTCGCGGGCGGGTTCTCCTCACCGCAGGCCGCCCCGGAGGCCCCCGCCGCCCGCCGCCGCCCGCACCGCCCCGCGCGCCCGCGCCGCACCAACTGACCGCACCGCGCCGCACTCCCTGACCACAGCGGGCCGCGCGGGCCGCACCGTCCCGCGCCGGCCCTCACACCCACGTGTAGTTGTCGTCGGTGACGGCGGCCAGGGCGGCGTCGGCGGTCGCCGCGCGGGGGTCGGCCAGCGCGGCCAGAGCGGCACCGATCGGCGGGAAGAGCGGGAGCCCGGCAGCCTCGCGGTAGTCGATCCACTCGATCACGCCGACCTCGTGGCTCCCGTCGGGCTGTTCGTCCCATTCCTCCCCGGCGAGGGTGGCGCGCACCTCGGCGGTGATGTGCAGGCGGTGGATCAGGTGCAGCTTGCGCGGGGGCGGTGTCGGCCCGGGACGGGTGACGCGCTGGTCGACGACCCACAGCAGGTCCCCGCCCTCGGCCAGGCCGACGTCCAGGCCGAGTTCCTCGGCGAGCTCCCGGCGCAGGGCGCAGGCGAGGTCCTCGCCGTCCTCCACGTTCCCGCCGGGCGGGCTGTAGTGGACGGAGCCGGCGCGGTCGCGGCGGATGAGCGCGACCTCGTCACCGCAGAACACCAGGGCCGCCGTGCGGATCCTGATGTGCGAGAACGGGACCGCCGGCGCCGGGGGAGTGGATGTCATGACGGCCATTGTCCCGTACCCGAACTGACCATCCATCAGCATTGTCGGTGGTCGCCCCTACGTTTGCGCCCATGAGCCGATCCATCCAGGCACTCGCCTACGCACGCCCGTCCGCCCTCACCACCGAAGGCGGCGCCGGCCTCCTCGGGCTGGAGACCTCCGGCGGGCTGACCCCGGTGGGCCGCGAGGCCCACCCGCAGTTCTTCGCCGGGTTCCTGAACTCGCCCCAGGCCGCCGCCCGGGGCCTGCTCGCCGTCGCGGACGTCGCCGCCGCCCGCTACTACCAGCGCACCCTGCGGGCCTCCCTCGACCCGGTCGTCACCGCCGGCGGCGACCGGCTGCGCTTCGAGTCCTTCTCCGGCTGCTGCGGGGTCTACGCCCGGCTCGACGTACTCCCCGAAGGCCTCGACGGCGCCGACACCGGCCACGGCACCACCAACGTCGACGTCAACAACCCGCTGCGCGAAGCCCTCTCCCGGCTCAGCGGCGACGAACCCCTCCACCTGCGGGTCGGCCCCGACGAACTGGCCGTCACCACCCTGGACGGGCCCGTGGTGGAGAAGAAGGTCCCGCTGCCCGACCGCTGGCTGCGCGGCTTCGCCGAATCCCAGGTGATCACCGCCGCCTTCGACCTGCGCGCCGAACTGTCCGCCGCCGAGGCCGTACGCTTCCTGCGCTCCCTCCCGCGCACCACCGGCACCGCCGCGGGCTCCGCCGCCGGATCGGGCGGCCGGGCACCCCTGTGGGTGGTCCCCGCCGGCCGCACCCTGCGCCCCACCACCCGCCCCGTCCCCGGCGCCGTCTGCCTGCCCGGCCCCGAGCGCCTGACCGCCCTGCAGCGGGTGCTGCGGCACGCCACCGCACTGCGCGTGTACGGGCCCCCCGGCCACGACGGCGCCGCCACCGCCGCCGCCTGGGAGGTCGCCATGCCCGGCATGCGCCTGACCCTGACCCTCTCCCCGGAGCCCAGCCGCGGGTTCTCCGGCGAGGGCGCCGTCCTGGAGGCCCTGGCCGGCGACGAAGCCGCCGCCGACGCCGACCTCGTGTCCGTGCTGCTCTCCTGGGAACCGCGCATCGACATCGCCGACCTCGCCGCCCAGAGCGGACTGACCCCGCAGCGCGTACGGGCCGCCCTCACCCGGCTCGGCACCGCCGGCCGCGTCGGCTACGACGCCGCGGACGCCGCCTACTTCCACCGCGAACTGCCCTACGACGCCCACCGCGCCGAAGCCCGCAACCCCCGCCTCACCGCCGCCCGCGCCCTCCTCGCCGACGGCGCCGTCCACCTCCACACCCCCACCGCCACCGCCGGGTCGGGCACCGCGACCGTCCGCTCCGGCGAGCGCCACTACCAGGTCCGCGAAGCCGCCGGCGGCGTCCTGAGCTGCACCTGCCAGTGGTGGGCCGACTACCGCGGCCGCCGCGGCCCGTGCAAACACGCCCTCGCCGTCCGCATGGCCCGCCGCGCCCCGACCGCCGGCCCCACCACCACCGCCGCCTCCCACACCACCACCGCCGACTCGACCGCTGCTGCTGCCGGAGACACCCGATGAACACCCTCCTCGACGCCGTCCGCGCCGGCCGCTGCGACCTGGTCGCCGCCCTGATCACCCCCCTCACCGCCGGCGAACGCCGCGCCCTCCTGCCGGAACTGACCGCCCTGCGGCGCGAGACACGCACCTGGGACTGGAGCCGCCGCTGGGACGCCGAGCCCACCCTGCGCGCCCTGCACCTCGCCGGAGCGGCCTGCCACACCGGAGCGGCCGCCGCCGCCTCCTGGATCGCCGCCCGCGACCTGCGCGACGGCCGCCCCCGCGACACCGCCCGGCTGGCTGCGCTCCTCGCTGCCCGCGACCCCGCCTGGCGCGCCGACGTCGCCCACCGCCTCGCCGCCCGCACCGCCACCGTCGAGGACGACTACCCCCTCATCCGCACCCTCCTGGAAGGCACCGGAGCCCCCGCCCCCACCACCGACGGCTTCGTCCACGCCTGGGCCCGGGCGACCACCACCAGCACCGACACCACCGTCACCGGACGCCGCCCCCGCCCCCGTCCCCGCCCCCTGCGGGTCGCCCTGCGCGAAGACCCCTACACAGCCGAACTCATACCCCGCCTGTTCGAGACCGCCGAACCCGCACCCTCCCTCACCTGGTACGACGACCCCCGCACCCCCGGCCGCTGGCCCGCCGAACTCGCCCACCTGGCCCTCGAGGGCACCGTGGAGCGCCACGCCCTCCTCACCGGCACCGTCAACCGCCTGCTGCGCGGCGGCCGCACCGGCCACCTCGCCTTCTACGCCGACCTCCTCGACGTCCTCGACCTCACCACCGACGAACGCGCCGAGCACACCGCGGACTGGATCGCCCTGGCCGCCGACGCCCCCTCACCCACCGCCGGCCGCGCCCAGCAGACCCTCACCACGCTCTTCGAAGCCGGCCGGCTCCCCGCCGACCGCCTCGCCGAAATGTCCGCCGCCGTCCTCTTCCGCCCCGAGAAGAAACTCGTCCGCGCCCAGCTCGTCCTCCTCGGCAAGGCCCTGCGCCGCGACCGGGAGGACCGCTTCACCCTGCTGCCCGCCACCGCCGCCGCCTTCGGCCACCCCGACACCGCCCTGCAGGAGAAGGCCCTCAAACTCGTCGCCGCCCACCTGCGCCCCGACGACGACGCCCTGCGCGCCGACCTCGCCCTCGACGCCGAACAGCTCGGCCCCGGCCTGCGGCGCACGGCCGCCGCCCTGCTCGGCGACCTCGCCGACCCCGCCGGCGGCCCGGACACCGACGGCTACGAGGAGACCCTCCCGGCCCCGCCCGCCCGCCGCCCCCTGGCCACCGGCGGCCAGCCCATCGCCCGGACCGTCGAACTCGTCGCCGCCCTCGCCAAGACCAACGCACCGACCGCCGAGGAGACCGAGACCGCCCTGGACCTCCTGGTCCGCCACGCACACCAGGACCGGACCGCCCTGGCCGCCGCCCTGCTCCCGGCCCTGGCCGACCGCCACTGGGCACGCCAGGACGCCGGCCACGCCGACCCCGCCCACCTCTCCGCCCCCGAACTCCTCGCCGCCGCCGTCCTCGGCCGCCTCGACCCCGCCGACCTCTCACCCCGGCGCCCCATCGACGGCAGGGGCTTCGGACAGCACTGCATCCACGACGCCCTGCAGCGCGTCACCACCGCCCGGGCCCGCGAAGCCGCCCTGCGCATGCTCACCGACCCACTCCCGTTCCTGCTGGCCACCCCCACCTGGGACTGCGGCACCCTCGAACCGCACGACCTCCTCACCCGCCTGACCGCCTACGCCCGCCAGGGCTGCGAACCCGCCCCCGCCGACTTCGCCCAGGCCCTGCTGCGCGTACGGCGCGACCCGCGGGCCGCCGCCGCGGCCGACGCCCTGGCCACCCCCGAGGGGCGCCGCCTGGCCGCCTGGCTCACCACCGACGGCGAACCCGCACCCCACACCCGCCACGTCAGCGACCAGGACCGCGGCCCGCGCCCCTGGTGGGGCGCGCAGCGGCCGACCGTGCGCCGCATCGTGCTGGAGATCCCCGAACACCTCGTCATCCAGAAGGAGTTCCCCGCCGTCTTCCACCCCCTCGGCCGCCCCCGCACCGGCACCCCGCGCTGCTGGCACTGGCGCGGACAGGAGCGCGCACACCTCGCGGTCCTGCCGCAGGACCGCGAGACGCAGGCCGTGTGGCTGCTGCCCGACCTGACCGGATGCGCGATCGAGGAGGACCGCGGCGCGGGCGAGGTCCTCTCCCGCCTCGCCGAACTGGGCGGCCCCGCCGGCCCCGCCCTGCACCTGGCCGTGGCCACCGGCCTCGGAGCCCGCCACGCCGAGGACCGCCTCGGCGCCGTCGACGCACTCCTCGTCCTGGCCGCACGCGGCGAACTGGACACCGCCCTCCTCGGGCGCGACCTGGCCGAACTGCTGCGCCTGGGCACCGTCAAACCCAACCGGCTGGCCGACGCGGCCCGCACGGCCGCGGCCACCGGGGCGTACGCGACGACCTGGGCTTTCCTGGCCCGGGCACTGCCCGCCGTCCTCACCGACGCCACGGCCCGCGGCGCGGGCGAACTCCTCGCCGCGGCCGCCGACTGCGTCGAGCACTGCGGGCCCGGCGGCCCGCTGCCCGAGGGCCTGGCCCCGGCCGCCGCCCGCAAGGGCACCTCCCAACTGGCCACCCAGGCCCGCCGCCTGCACACCGCCCTGACCACCACCACCGCCGGATAGACCGCCCGCCCCGCCCGCCGCTGCCCCCGACACCCCCAGCAAGTCCCCGGCCCCGGCGAGCAGGGCGCGCACGGCGGAGGCGTCGGCGCAGAGCGACACCCCGCCCCGGCACGGCACGGTCCGGTCCGGGGCGGGTGGGACGCGATGAGATCCTGCACCGGTGGACCTCAACGACAAGCACTGGCAGACCTGGACACTCAGGTTCCTGGCCCTCCTCGCCGCCGACCTCCCCGAGCAGCAGGCCTGGCTGGGCGAGCGCCGGCTCACCGTGCAAACCGCCGTCGAAGAGGTCGAGTTCGCCTGCCGCATCGTCGAAGGCCTCACCGGCCGCGAGGTCTTCACCCCCGCGCACCTGCACACCCTCCGGGCCATCGCCCGCCGCACCGGCGCCCTCGACGCCACCGCCCGCACGACCCGGTGGGCCGACTCCCTGGCCGACGACCCCGCCTGGGACGAGGCCCGCACCCTCGCCCGCGGCTTCCTCCGCACCCTCCCCGACGACCGGCCCCGGCCCCTGCCGCGCCGCGTCCCCCCGAACCCCGGTGACTGCTGAGCCCGCCCGGTTGACCCTGACCCTGGGGGAGAGGGGAGCGTAGCGGCCATGGAGGAAGAAGCACTGCTCAGCATCGGCGCGTTCGCCCGCCGGGCACGGCTGTCGCACAAGGCCCTGCGGCTCTACGACCGCCACGGCCTGCTGCCGCCCGACCACGTCGACGCCGTCACCGGCTACCGGTACTACCGGGAGGGCCGGCTCGCCGCCGCCCGGCTGATCGTGCGGCTGCGCGGGCTGGACATGCCGCTGGCCGACGTCGGCGCGGTCCTGGCCGCCCCCGCCCCGGAGGCGGCCCGGCTGGTGGCCGCGTACTGGGACGGCGTCGAGCACCGCCACGCGGCGCAGCGCGAGCTGGCGGCGCACCTCCGTATCCACCTGCTCGGAGACGAAGGGACTACGGACATGTACGAGATCCAGGAGCGCGAGGTGCCACAGCAGCTGGTCCTCACCGAACAGCGGCACATCACCCCGGAGGAACTGCCCGACTGGATCCTCGCCGCCCTGGGCCGGCTGGCCCCGGTGGCACAGGCGCACGGGGGCTTCTTCGGCGACCCGTTCGTCGTCTACCACGGGGAGGTGAACGAGGACAGCGACGGCCCCGTGGAGCTCTGCGTCCCGGTGGACCCGGACCGCGCCGGCCGGCTCCCGGCGGCCTCCCGCACCGAACCGGCCCACAGGCAGGCCTACACCCGCCTCACCAAGGCACAGACCGCCTACCCGCAGATCCTCTCCGCCTACGACGCGGTCTACGCGTGGGCGGAGAGCGAGGCCCGCACCACGACGGCGGCGCCCCGCGAGGTCTACTTCGCGGAATGGTCCGAGATCGGCCCGGCCGACCCGGCCTGCGACATCGCCGTCCCCCTGGCCGACTGACCACCCCCCGCACCGGGCCCCGTACGCGGCACGCGGTCCGGTGCGGGGCCCGCCGTACCACCGCCGCGCCGTACCACCGCCGCGCCGTACCACCGCCGCGCCGTACCACCGCCGCGCCGGACCTACGCCGGATCGGCCTGCCGCGCTCCCGCGTCCACCGGCGGCTCCTGCGGGGAGGAACCGGTCCCGGCGCGCCTCCGGGCCCGGCTGCGGTCGCGGTACCAGGCCCCCGCGCCCACCAGCACGGCCGCCCCGACCCCGTACAGGGGGAGCCACAGGGTCGTCGTGGACGCCAGGCAGTCGGCGACGGCCTCCTCCCGACGGCTCTCCTGCGCGTACGCCAGCGCGGCGGCGTCGCTGCCGGCCGGCCCGGCCACCGCCGCCCTGGTGCGGATGACCTCGTACCGGCCGATGCCCTCGCAGCCGCTGCGGGTGCCCGGCATCGGGAACAGTCACTCCCAGCGCTGCAGCACGGGGGCCACCGCGATCGCCGCGCACAGGCCGACGACCAGCGCGTACGCGACCAGCGCGCGCATGTACGCCGTGCGGATGCCGGGCCGCCAGGCCGGCCGTACCTGGAAGGCGAAGACCACCGCGAAGAGCGTCACCCCGATGTACGTGGCGAACCACTGCCAGGAGCCCTGCGCGAGCGCGAACGCCAGCACGGCGGCGAGCCCGATGCCGATGACCCCGGCCTGCCCGGCGGTGTCCTCGCCCGCCCCCGCGGACGCGGGCCCGCGCTCTCGTCGAGGGCTGGGATCGTGCACGGGCCCTCCTGAAGGGTTGGAGGCATCGCCCACCAGCATCCGCCCCGCGCCGGCGCGAGCCCCGGCGCCATGCCGGGGGCGGGCCGACGGGGACCCGGACGGGGGCCCGGACGGGCCCCGGATGGGGGAGCCGCGCCGCCTGTCACGCGCCTGTGACAGTCGGCGGACGGCTTCGTGAAGTCCGGGAGCCAGTCTTTTAACCAGAGAACAAACCGGACATTTCATCCCAAGTTCTCTGGGCCTGATCTTTCTCCCGCCTCTTCTTTGGAGTCATTCTCATGTTCCGTACCACCTCCCGTAAGCAGCGTTTCGCGATGTATGCCGTCTCGGCCGCGATCGTCGGAGGGGGCGTGCTGGTTCCCACCAGCGCTTTCGCCGCCCCGGCAACGGCCGGTACGACCTCGGTCGCTGCCCAGGCGAAGAGCGGTCACGAGAACAAGAGCAAGAAGGAGAAGCGGGACAAGAAGAACGACAAGCACAACAAGGGCAACAAGAAGAACGAGAAGCACGGCAAGGGCAAGAAGAACAAGGTCCGCGACGTGGAGAACATGCCGGGCTGCAAGTTCTACCAGGGCAAGGTCTACTGCGAGCACAAGGCCGACAAGCCCGCCCCGGCCCCCAACCCGGCCCCGAAGCCCGAGCCCAAGCCGGCCCCGAAGCCGGACCCGGTGGTCGTGGACAAGGAGAACCCCGACAAGGTCCAGACCCCCGAGACGAAGCCCGAGCCCAAGCCGGCCCCGAAGCCGGACCCGGTGGTCGTGGACAAGGACAACCCCGACAAGGTCCAGACCCCCGCGTCGGCCCCGCAGACCGCCCCCCAGCAGAGCTGACCCCGGCACGGACCGGGCCCCCGCGCCGCACTCCGCAGCCGACCCGCCCCTGGCGGATCCCACCGGGATCCGACGGGGGCTTCTCCGGCGGCGGCCACCGGGCGGCCCACAGGACACAGCGGGCGGAGCCGGCCGGATTCGAACCGGCGTCCTCACGGTTTTGGAGACCGCGCGCGACGACCTCTGCGCTACGGCCCCGCCCGCCCGGCATCCTAAGCGCACGCGCGCACGCGCCTTCCCGCACGCGCCTTCAGCCCGCGGGCGGGTGCACGGCCAGCCAGTGCCGTGCGATCTTCTCCCGCGTGGCCACCCACGCCCCGCCCCGCCGCGCGACATGCTTCAAGAACCCGTCGAGCGCGCGGATCCGCCCGGGCCGCCCGATGATCCGGCAGTGCAGGCCGACGCTCATCATGCGCGGCCGGTCCGCGCCCTCGGCGCGGAGCGCCTCGAAGGTGTCGACGAGGTAGGCGAGCATGTCGTCGGCGGTCGTGAAACCGTGGACGATCAGGAACTTGAAGTCGTTCGCGTCGAGGCTGTACGGCACCACCAGGTGCGGGCGGCCGCCCGCCTCCACGTAGAACGGCAGGTCGTCGGAGTAGTCGTCGCTGTCATAGAGGAAACCGCCCTCCCCGGCGACCAGCCGCCTGGTGTTCGCGCTGGTCCGGCCGGTGTACCAGCCCACCGGACGGCGCCCGACGAGCCGCCCGATCACCGCGGCCGTGCGCGCGATGTCGGCGCGCTCGACGTCCTCGGGCACGCCCCGGTAGTCGATCCAGCGCCAGCCGTGGCCCGCCACCTCCCAGCCGGCGGCGCCCATCGCGCGCGCCGCGCCGGGGTTGCGCTCCAGGGCCTGCCCCACGGCGTGGACGGTCAGCGGCGCACCGTGCGCCGCCAGCGTGCGGTGGACGCGCCAGAAACCGGCGCGCGAGCCGTAGGCGAACATCGACTCCGCGTTCAGGTCCCGCCCGCCCGCCACGGGCGGCGCACCCACGATCTCGTGGAGGTACCCCTCCGAGGCGCGGTCGCCCTCCAGGACGTTCTGCTCCCCGCCCTCCTCGTAGTTCAGCACGAGGCTGACGGCGACACGGGCGCCCCCGGGCCACGCCGCACGCGGCGGCTCGCAGCCGTACCCGGCGAGATCACGCTGCTCCTCGGACACGGCCCGCACCCTACCGCCGCCACCCCGCCCCGCCGCGCACCCGCGCCCGGCCCGGGAGTGTCCGGTGCTGTGGCCGGAAAGGGCAGACCTTTCCGGCCGCAGCACTAGTACAGCCTGTTCACCGCGGTCCGCAGCGTCTTCTTCCAGGCGGTCACGGGCGGCTCGCCCCAGTAGCTCGACCACAGCACCAGCGTGACGGTGTCCCCGTCGCGGCCCACCCCCCACAGGTAGTTGAAGTGGGGGCGCTCATGGGCGCCGGCATCGAAGGTGTGCATGCCCTGGAGGGTGGCTCCCTCCTCCACGTCCACCACCCCGTGGTCGTAGCCGGTCGCGGTCACCCCGGGCTGCTGCGGCCGCCCCGCGCAGCCGGCGTAGTCGCGCCGGGTCGCCTCCGCGAACGCGGCCGCCTCGGCCTCGGTGGCGAAGACCACCACCTTCTGCTGGGCGAAGGCGGTCTCGGCGGTGGTGAAGTCCCGGTGCCACACGTTCACCTGGGGCCGCCCCTCCGGCCACCCCTCCAGGCACGGGTCGTAGGAGTCGCCCCACCCCCGCGCGATCGGTGCGGCCCGCCACGACTCGGTCGTGGGCAGGTCGGAGATGTACAGGCTCCCCGGCCGCGGCCGCCACTGGTCGGCGCCCGCGGCCGGGCCCGACGCCACCGCGACGGCCAGCACCGCGGCCCCCGCCACGACACAGCCCCCGCGCACCCCCGTACGTACTGCCATGGTCTGCTCCCCCCCGAACGTCTCGGTCACGTGCCCCCAGCCTGAGGCGCCGCCGCCCCGGAACCAGGACCATCCGCCCGCAAACGACCAGAAAACCCACCCGGGTTGACCGAAAACGGCAAACACCCCCAAGGGGATCCCCGCCCTCCGCGCCCGCCCCCTCGGACAGGAGCCTCAGGCCCCCGCGGAAACCCCGTCCCGCACCTCCGCGGAAACCCCGTCCCGCATCCCTTCCCGCGCGCCGGCCGGCTCCTCCAGCCGCCGGGCAGCGGCGTCATGGTCACCGCCCAGCAGTCCGCCCTCGCCCTCGGTGTCGCCGCCCTCGGCAGCCTCTTCCTCGCCCTGGCCCCGGCGGCCGGCCTGCGCGGGGCGGCCGCGGCCACCCTGCTGGTCCAGCTCGCCCTGATCGCCCTGACCGTCCTGCTCGGCCTCCGCCTGCCCCGCATGCGCTGACCGCCCCCCGGGGCCGGCGCGGGTACGGCACCACCCCCGGCCGCCCGGGGGCGGTGCCGTACCCGGCGGCGCAGGCCCGCGCCGCGGCGGGCAGGGAAGACAGCCCCAGGCTGCTCATTTCCTTCGAATCCACCGCAATACGGACATCCGCCCCGGCTCCTCAAAGGGGTACGTCCGGTGACATTCGGTGAGATCCGGGCGCCCCGCTGGTGACCCGCCCCATAGGACTCACGTCACACACGAAGCGCGATAGTAGCCCCCGAAGGCCCCGCTGCAGCCCCTCCCTTCCCGCTCCCACCTGCACGAACACCGTCACGGCCCCGGCAGGGTCGGCGGTCCCCGACTGCGAAGCCCCCTAGTAATGGCGGTCGTTGCCAGGGGGTCGGGGCGTCTGTAGAACTGGATGAGTCGCCGGGCGGCACGGGTCCTCCCCGCCGCCGACGAACCCCTCTCCACCGCGTGAGTGGCTCACGCATGCCCCCGGCATGCCGCGACCGCCCTTGTCCCCTGTGGAAGGTATCTCCGTGTCCAACTCCGTCATCCGCCGCATCGCCGCCTCCAAGAAGGCCCTCGCGGGCACCGTCGTCGCCCTCGGTGTCGCCGGTTCCATGCTCGCCACGGTTCCCGCCCAGGCGGCCCCGACGAGCGCCAAGGCGATCGCCCAGCAGATGATCAAGGACCCGGCGCAGTTCGCGGCCTTCAACAACATCGTTTCCCGCGAGAGCGGCTGGAACCACACCGCCACGAACGCCTCCTCCGGCGCGTACGGCCTGGTCCAGGCCCTGCCGGCCTCGAAGATGTCCTCCGCGGGCGCCGACTGGAAGACCAACCCGGCCACCCAGATCAAGTGGGGCCTGGACTACATGAACGAGCGCTACGGCAGCCCCGTGGGCGCCTGGAACTTCTGGCAGACCCACCACTGGTACTAAGCCACCAGCGGGCAGCCGACGCACACGAAAGACGCCCGGCCGGGACCTCCCGGCCGGGCGTCTTTCGCATACCCGGCCGCGGACCGGCGCGCGCCCTGCCCGACCCGCCGGCGAGCCGCCCCGCACTGCTCGCCCGCGCCGCGGGTGTCCGAACCGTGACGCCGCTCAGCGGGTGAGGACGACGCGTCGGCGGACCCACAGGCCGCCGGTCGCGGCGGTGAGGAGGAAGTCCGCGACATCGGCGCGGCTGATCCGCCCGCCGACGCGTCCCCGGGTTCCGTCCAGCGGGATCGTCTCGTAGGCGCCCGTGGCCGGGCCGTCGGCGAACATCACGGGCAGGGCGATCGTCCAGTCGCGGTCGCTGCCGGCGATGGTCTCGTCGGCGATGCCCTTGTCCGCCATGAGCGTGCCCATCACCAGCCTCGACGCCCCGGCCTGGAAGAGGGACTGGCGCCGGACGGTGCCGCCCGAGCCGAGCGCCGAGAGCCAGACCAGACGCGTCACACCGGCCGCGGCCATCGCCTCCAGCACGGGCCCGGCGGTGCGGGTGGCGAGAGCGGAGCGGTAGTCCTTGCCCGGTCCCAGGGCGCAGATCAGGGCCTGGCTGCCCCGGGCCGCCTCCTCGACGTCCGCCGCGCTGGCGGCGTCGCCGATGACGACGGTGACGCGCGCGTCGTCGCGCTCCGCCAGCCGGGCCGGGTCGCGGACCAGCACGGTGACCCGGTGCCCGGCCGCGAGGGCCTGCCGGAGCACCTGCCGGCCGATGGGACCCGTGGCACCGAGGACGGTGAGTTGCATGATCAGGCCTCCTTGCCGCGCGGCGCGGTAGCGGGACCGCGTTCCGAGAATCCCGCACCGCCCGCCGCGCCGCCCCCCGAGGACCGCGCGTGCTACTGCGCGGGTCGGACGGCGCCGTGCGGGGCGATGGCGAGCATCGCGACATCGTCGTGGAGGTTGCGGGTGTGGCGGGGGAGGTCGGAGTTGAGGAAGTTGATGACGTCGGCGGGCCCGGGGGCGGGGCGGTCCGCGAAGCGGTGGCGCAGCCGGTTCACCAGCGGGTAGAAGTCGCCGTCGGTGTCACGGGCCTCCACCAGCCCGTCCGTGACCAGCAGCAGGATGTCGCCGCGGGTGAACCGGTGGTGCCACACCGCCGGCGCGCCGGTCTCGGCCAGGCCGCCCAGGCCCAGCGGCAGCGCCGGCGGGCCGCTCAGGACCCGCACCTCGCCGCAGGAGATGAGGACCGGCTCGACGTGCCCGTGGTTGGTCACCGTCACCCGGTGGGACAGGCTGTCGTACTCGATGAGCACGGCGGTCGCGAACAGCTCCTCGTCCTGGGTCTCCCGCGCCTCCGCGGCCAGCCGCCGCTCCAGCCGGGCGGCCACCGACGGCAGGTCGTGCGCCTCGTACGCCGCTTCGCGGAAGCTGCCGAGGAGGGCCGCGACCGTGTGGACGGCCTGGAGCCCCTTGCCACGCACATCGCCGATGATGGCGCGCTCCCCGCCCCGGGTGGCGCGGATGTCGAACAGGTCGCCGCCCACCATGGTCCCGGCCTCGCTCGGCCGGTACAGGCTGGCCGCCAGCACGTGCCCGACCTGGTGCGGCACCGGCCGCAGCAGGGCCCGCATCAGGGCCTCGGCGACCGAGTTGGCGTGGACGAGGCTGCGTTCCTGGCGGGTGCGGTGCGCGGCGAGCGCGGTCGAGAGGATGCCGACGACGGCGGTGGCGATGTCGGCGGTGACGTGGTGGGTCTCCCACAGGTGGTAGGAGACGCCGGCGAGGAAGCCCTCCAGGAGGATGGCGAACACGGTGAACGCGGCCACGGCCACCGGGCCGAAGGCGTACGCGGCGATGGGCGGCAGGGCGATCAGGAAGAAGCTCACCGCCCACTCCTGCTGGAGCGTGGCCTCCAGTACGAGAACGAAGGCGACGTAGGCGAACGGCAGCCACCTCATCCAGTCGGGCGGCACGGCGGGTGTGAAGCCGTCCTGGTCCGCGACGACCACGAGCGGCGCGTCCGCACGCCCCGGGCTCACCGCACGCCCCGGGACGCCGGGAGGTGGGGCGCCGCCCACCGACGGGACCTGTGCACACGCGCCTCCTGACACGAGCGTGACCGACCGTCACAGCGTGATCAGGAACCCATGCCGAACCGCCGATTACGCCGACAGCGGCATGTTGGCCACCCCGCCCCACGGGGCGAGCAGCTCCGCGACGAGCACGGCCACCTCGTGCTGCGCTCGCCGCAGCAGTTCAAGGCCCTGGGCCACCCGGTGCGTCACCGCATGGTCAACGTCCTGCGCGAGGCGGGCCTGGTCCGCCTCGCCGAGACCCGCCGGGTACGCGGCGGCACCGAGCAGTACTTCGCCCTGGTCAGCAAGGGCTTCACACTCCACCAGGACGCGGCGGTCGGCCCGGAGTTCCTGATCAACGCAGCCCTCGGCGAGATGCTGCCGAGCCCGCCCGGCCAGGCCTCGCACACCGTCCTGCGCCACCTCTGGCTCACCGATGCCGAGGCGCAGGCCCTGGAGAGGCGGCTGCGCACGATGGTCGACGAGCCGCACCCGACGGTCCCCGCGCGCGGCGAGCCGTACGGACTGCTGGTCAGCCTCTTCCGCGCCGACGTCCCCAACCTCCCGCCCGACGACGCCGCCGCCCCCGCCGGCTCCGCTTCCTCCTGAGGCGTTCCGTCCGCGCCGCCGCGGACGGAACGCCGGTCACACCCGCACGCCCGCCTGCGCCGGCCCGGGGACCGGGCCCGCCGCCATCGCGCGGGCCATCCGGCCGGAGGAGCGCACGGCCTCGGCGACGAAGGCACCGCGGCCCACCCCGCAGGCCCGCAGCGCCGGGCCGTGGTCCACCGCGACCAGCGCCGCGGCACCGGCCAGCAGCCCGCGCCACCCGGCCGTCGCCACCCGCCGGGCGGGCCGGGGCATTGCGGCGAGGCCCTCCCGCAGGCGCAGGCAGTGGAAGGGGACGTGCCGCTCCTCGTCCGCGAGGATCCGGCCCGCGACCTCGCGGACCAGCGGGTCGCCGGCGCCGTCGCGCAGGGCCCGGTAGTACCCCAGGGCCACCACCTCGGCGACCATCAGCACCAGCAGCTCCACCCGCAGCCCGAGCAGCCGCCGCACCCGGACGAAGGCCGCGTCGCTCCAGTGCCCGTCCAGGGTGCCGGCCCCGCCGGCCTCCAGCAGCAGCCCCAGCATCCGCGCATGGTTCTGCTCCTCGGCGATAAAGAGCCGGACCGCCTCGGAGTAGACCGGATCACCCGCGAGATCGGCCTTGCCGCAGAGCGCGGAGCCGTCGCCGTCCTCGCCGACCTGGAACTTCTGGATGCTGCGGACGAGTTCGGCCGTCAGCTGCGCGCCCTTGCCCCAGTCGGGGTCGCCCACAACCGCCCGGCGCTCCCGCTCGGACTCGAACTCGCGCACCCACGCCCCGTACCCAGTTTTGATCATGTTCAAGAATCTAGCGACTGTTGAGCATGTTCAAAAGCTTTGGAGTGTCATGGCTGCGTAACAGGGGGCGGGTTCAGCGGGCGCTGCCGATGTTGCGGTCCGCGTCGGAGCCGCTGAGCATCAGGGTGGTCTCCTCGATGCGGTGGAAGCGGCCGTCCGCGGCGAGTTCGGCGAAGACGTAGACCTCCATGGTGACGGTGGTGCCGTCGTTCTTGGTGATGTGGCAGGTGTGCCGGTCGGCGTACTTGTCGCCGTCGTACAGCTCGTCGTGGACCTCGACCGTGCCGCCGGCGACGATGCCGCGCAGGTGGCCGATGTGGTCGAGGAACTCGGCGCGGTCGGCCCACTCGCCGTCCGTGCGCTGGCGGTATCCGGGGGTGAAGTGGCGCTCGGCGGCCTCCTCCGGGGTGATGTCGCGGTTGAACAGCAGGTCGTTGAGGGCGGCTTCGATTCCGGTGCGGGCGATGTTCATCAGGCTTGCGCTCCTTAAGCACAGATCTGTGCGTACGGCAGGACTGTAGACCCCTCGGACGCCAATAAGCAAATAGTTGTGCTTACGATGTGGGGGTGACCTCGAAACCACCCGCCCCACGCATCCGCAAGAGCTCCGAACAGGTCCGCGAGGCCGTCCACCAGGCGGTCGTCGACCTGCTGTCCGACCCCGACGCCGGCGACCTCACCATCCCCGCGATCGCACAGCGCGCCGGGGTGAACCACACCAGCGTCTACCGGCGTTGGGGCAGCCGGGAGGCACTCCTGGCCGACGTGGTCGTCACCCGCCTCGAACGGGACTGGCCACTGGCCGACACCGGCACCCTGCGCGGCGACCTGACGGCCTGGGCCGAAGCCGGCGTCGCCTCCATCCGCACCCCCGAAGGCCGGCTCCTCATCCGCGCCGTCGCCCTGTCGATGCCGGCCGGCGCCGCGGCACAGGAGGGCCGCGCCCTGCAGCTCGGCCGCCGCATCGACGCGATCGAGCGCATCCGCGAGCGCGCCGCCGCCCGCGGCGAGGACCCCCCGCCCCTCGACCGGATCCTCGACCAGCTCATCGCCCCGCTCTACCTGCGGGCCATCTTCGGCATCGACCCGCCGGCCACCGGCTACCCGCAACTCCTCGTGGAGCGACTCCTCGGCGACACGGGCAAGGCGGGCAAGGCGGGCAAGGCCGGGGAGGCGGCAACGGCCTGAGGACGAGGCCCGCCGCCCGGCCCCCGCCCGCCCGCAGGGCCGGCCCGCCGGCCGGCGGCCGACGGGCTCACTGGCTGCTGCGGATCTCGTCGATCCGCTCCGCCAGAGCCTGCGTCTCCACGACCAGCCTCGCGCGCGCCTTCTTCTGCTCCCCGTCACCCTCGGCCTTGAACCCCGGGCTGAAGTGCGGCTGGAGCTGGGTCCACCAGCCGTAGTCCAGCATCGCCCACGCCTGCGGGCACAAAGGGGCCCGGGTCTTGGGAAGATCACCGCTGTCGACCACGGACCGCTGGTACTTCTTCGGGTCGCTGCCGTACAGGTAGCACAGGAAGTTGTAGGCCCGCTGCTGGGTGATGGGATGGTCGCTCGACATGGCCTCCAGGGTCGGCGTGCCTTCCTTGCGGGCGATCTCGTCGAAGAGGACCGCGGCGGCCAGCGACGGCCCCGGCCCGACCTCGTTGACGGTGTAGAAGGACGCGAAGCCGTCGGCGGCGTCCTCCTCGAGGCCGAGGTTGGCCAGCTGCAACTGGCGCTGCAGCGCATGCCCCATCTCGTGGCCGAAGATGAACTCCGTCGACAGCACCGTCAGGACATCGGTGTTGTACTGCGACGCCGCCAACGCCGCGGGCCGCTCGACGCTCTTCACGACATCGGCGAAGGACTTCTCGATCTCGGCCAGGAACGGCGGCGGGACGAAGATCGTCCTGCCGTCGGGCTGGGTGACGGCGTCGGTGACGCCGCGCGGCACGTCGGCGGTGACCTTCACGACCAGGTCGTGCGGGAGGGTGAGCGTCCGGCTCACCCAGTCGGCCGACCGCTCCAGCACCCCGGACTTCCGGATCAGCGCCACGACCTGCCGGTCCTGCGGTGCGACCGTGGCGGTCTCGTAGACGACGCTGACCCGGCCCGAGCGCGCCGCCTGCGGATGCGGCCCCGCCCCCGGAACCTGCCCGCCGCCACGGGCCCCGCCGCCGCACCCGGCCACGACCACCCCGGCGAGGGCGAGCACACCCGACAGCACGACGACGCGCGTCCTCCTCGAACAACCGGCGGTGTTCGGCATCCCAGCTCCGCTCCCGTGATCCGCCCCGTCGCATGTCCCCGCACCGATCCTCCGGCCGCCCGGAGGCAGCTGCCCGTCGAGCCGCCCGTTCGGGGGAGCGCCCGCCCCCACGCCTCCCGCCGTGCCCCTCGACGACACCACGGGGCAAGAGCACGCCGTTCGGCCCATCAAGAGCGCCGGCCGCAACGCCGAAGAACACCAGGCCGAGTCATCACCCCACCCCACCCCCGCACCGAACGGCCGCCCCGGCCGGCAGGAGATCCCGTATGCGCGCCTTCCCACCCCTGGCCGCTGCCGCCACCGCCGCCGCACTCCTGCTCACCACGGTCACCGCCGCGACCCCCGCGACCGCAGACCGCAACCCCGGCCCCGGCCCCGACGGCGCACCCCTGGTCAGGGTGTCCCACGGCGACCCGTACGCGGACTGCACCATCGGCGCCAGGTCCCCCGACAGCGTCGTCCACCCGGGCACCGAGGTCGAGCCGTACCTGTCCGTCGACCCCAACGACCCCCGGCGCGTGGTCACCGTGTACCAGCAGGACCGCTGGAACGACGGCGCCGCCCGCGGCCTGGTCGCCTCCTGGACCACGGACGGCCGCACCTTCCACCGCAGCACGCTGCCGTTCAGCCTCTGCGCCCCGGGCGGCGCCGACTACGAACGGGCCACCGACCCCTGGGTGAGCACCGGACCCGACGGCACCGTCTACGCCAGTGGGGAAGGCGTCGACTTCACCCGGAGCACCCGCAGCGCCCTCCTGGCCGCCACCTCCCGCGACGGCGGCCGCACCTGGCACCACCTCACCACCACGCACGTCGACGAGCAGCCGTTCTTCAACGACAAGCCCTCCCTCACCGCCGACCCGCTCCGCAAGGGCACCGCCTACCAGGTCTGGAACCGCCTGGACAACGACCCGCCCGGCCCGAGCTCCCTCGACGGCCCCGGCTACATCTCCCTCACCCGCGACGGCGGCCGCACCTGGAGCAAGGCCCGGCCGTTCGTCGACACCGCCGCCGTGCCCAACACCCAGACCATCGGCCACGTCATCGTCGTCGACCCCCGCACCGGCACCCTCCACGACTTCTTCGACCGGATCACCTACTCCGACGACCTGAGCACCGTCACCGAAGCCCACTACGCGATGGTCACCTCCACCGACGCCGGCCGGACCTGGAGCGCCCCGACCACCGTCGCCCGGGACACCTCCGTACCGGAGGTCCACCCCAACGACCCCGCCAAGGCGCTGCGCGCCGGATCCACCCTGCCCAGCCCGGCCGTCGACCCGAGGACCGGAACGCTCTACATGGCCTACGAAGGCTCGGACTTCTCCGGCGGCGACTTCGACTCCGTCCAGCTCGTACGCTCCACCGACGGCGGACGCACCTGGGGCAGCCCCGAGCTGATCAGCCCGCCGGGCGTGCCGGCCTTCTCCCCGTCGATCGCGGTCGACGAACGGGGCACCGTCGCCCTCACCTACTACGACCTGCGCTTCCTGCGGCCCGGCGACACCACCACCCTGCCCACCGCCCACCAGCTGGCCACACTGCCGCACGGCGACCCGGAACGGCAGAGCGAACGCCGGATCTCACGGGTCTTCGACTGGCTGCAGGCCCCCTACGCCGGGGGCTACTTCCTCGGCGACTACCAGGGCCTGGCCGTGGACGGCAAGGGAGTGCGGGCGGTCCTGACCGAGACCCACTCCGACGCACCCCGCAACCGTACGGACGTGTACACCACCACCCTGCGCACCCACTGACCGGGCGGCGGGCGCGGCCCCCGCCGCACCCGCACCTGCGGCAGCCGGCCGCCGCGGGGCTCTACTCCGCTCGGTGGCCGGTGACGGCTTCCCGGCCCATCGCGCGGGTCACGGCGACGCGGACATCCCGGCCGGCGGCGAAGTCGCTCTCGATGGCCCGGCCGAGTACGCCCTCCGGCAGCGCGACGCCGTCCCTGGTCTCTCCCGAGGACCCGACCAGGAGCGAGAGGTACCCGTCGTCGATACCGGCCAGCACGTACTCGGTGTGGACGACCACCGGTACCTCCACGTCGTGGGCGCAGGGGTGCATGTCCTCGTGCCTGTCGCCGGTGAAGACGTCGATCCCCGTGAGGTTCACCTCGGTCCGGCCGTGCTGACCCGACTTCGAGATCGAGACGTCGGTGAGCCTGCAGGGAAAGCCGTCCATGAGCACATGGCCGTTCCTGCGCAGGGTCCCTGCCCGCACCGGGAACGTGTCGCTCCCACTCGCTTCCGCGGACGGTTCGAAGTCGAGGTCCACGTCGCTCATGCTGCCTCCTGTTGCGAAGGTTTCCGCTGGTCGAGCCGCAGTAGACCACCTCCCGCCACGCGAAGCACCGACCGTTCCCCGACGGGGCGCGCGTACGGCCCAACACCGCGGCCACGCCCCCGCTCGGCGCCCCCCGGCACCCCGCCCCACCGACGCGTACTTCGCCGGCGTCGCGGACCACGACGCGACCGCCCCGGCCTCCCACCTGCTGGAGGACGGGGCCCGGCTGGAGCAGTTCGCGCGGGCGGCCCCGTGGGACGCGTTCTGCTTCGTCGGCGAGGGCGGGGAGGAACGCCCCGTGGTGTACGTGAGCCTCGACGGCGAAGCCGGACCGCTCGCGCTCGGGCCCCGCTCCGAGGCGGCGGTCCCCGGTCAGGGTGACGGGCAGGCGGCCGTCCGAGAGCGCCACCGCCACGTCCGAGCCGCGGGCCGCCGCCTCCGTGAGGGCGACGGGGGCGGTGTGGTCCAGGAGGAAGACGAAGTGCTGGGCCATGCGCGGCCGTTTCCGAGCACGGCACTTGCCGCAGGACCGGGCGGTCAACGGCTCCGCAGAGCCGGGAGGGCGACGGGGTGGCCCCACTCCCTCGTCCCGCTCGCGGCGGTGAGCGATGCGGCGGGCGCCGCTTCGGGTGCGGGCACGGCGACGGGGGCGGCGATCGCGGCGGCGACGGCGAGGACGGCGGTGGCGCGCAGGGTCCACTTCAGCACGGTGGGGCTCCGATTCCGGCGTGTGACGGCAGGTGCCCCGATCCTCGCCACCCGCCCGGTGCCCGGGCATCGTCCGAAGGTCGTGGGCGCCTCCCCCGCGCGGGGGAGGCGCCCACGACCTGCCGGTCAGCGGCCGGTCGCGGCGTTCTGCCTGACCGCGGCCAGGGCGTCCCTGACCTCCTGGACCACGCGGGCCGCGTCGTCGGGGTTGTGCACGACATCCGTGTGGTTCATGTCGACGACGAGGACCTCACTGGCCGAGTAGTGCAGGTTCACCCAGTCGTCGTAGCCCGACCACAGGGTGCGGTAGTACTCGATGAGGCTCGCGTCCTGTTCGAAGTCGCGGCCCCGCAGGCCGATCCGGTGCAGCACCGTCTCGAAGTCCGCCTTGAGGTAGACCATGAGGTCGGGGGCCTTGCGGTACGGCAGGCCGTCGATCTCGCGCATCATCTCGCCCAACAGGCCCTCGTACACCTGCATCTCGAGGGAGCTGATCCGGCCCAGGTCGTGGTTGACCTTGGCGAAGTACCAGTCCTCGTAGATGGACCGGTCCAGGACGTTGTCGCCCTGCTTGTACGCCTCCTTGATCGAGGCGAACCGGGTCTGCAGGAAGTAGAGCTGGAGCAGGAAGGGGTAGCGCCTCGCCTGGATCTCCTCGGGGCTCGCCGTGTAGAAGAGCGGAAGGATCGGATTGTCGTCGACGCTCTCGTAGAAGACGTCGCTGCCCAGTTCCTTGGCGAGCAGTTCGGCCACACTCGTCTTGCCGATCCCGATCATGCCTCCGACGCAGATCACTGCCATACCTCACTTCTCCCCGGCGGTCTTCACTGTGCGTGGGCGTGCGGGCTGGGCATCTCACACCACTGAGACGCACGCCGACGGCACGCGATTCCCCGGGAGCTTCATGATCAGTGTCAGACGGTCCCCGTCCGGACCGGTACCGGAACCCCTGACACGGGCCGCTCTCATCGACCGGCCGGCCTGGCCCTTCCGCGGTCGCCGCACACTGCGACGAGCCCCGGCCCCGCGGCCAGCTTGAATCTTAGATGACGATTCACCCGCCCCGACCAGCCCTTCGGCACCGCCCGGATCACCCCCGCCGGCCCGGACGGAGCCACGCTCCCGGGACCGGGCCCGGCAGCCGGACAGGAGGCCATCTCCTTCACGCACGGCATCTGCGCGGCCCCGCCGAGGAACGGACACCGCCGCCCGGCTGCTGGCCGGGGAACTCGCCGACCACACGGCCCGGGAGGACGGGGACCGTGGGGTGATCGCCGCCCCGCCCGAGCGCACGGAGCCCGCACGTGTGACGGTGCGCCCGGGCCGTCGCGGAGCTGCTTGGGCACGGCAGGAGGCCCTGGTCCGCGAACTGCTCGTGACCGGTCGTGAACCCGTTGGGGAACTCGTCCGGCGGTTCGTTCTGCGGATCACGGCGGAGGCCCCCCCCCGCGGCGGCCCGGTGCAGTACCTCCCCGGGCGGGCACCGCACAGGTACGGCCGGGGCTCCCGTCGGTACGGGCGTACGAGGGCTACGAGGCGTACGGGCGGGTGCGCTCCGGCTGCGGGGGAGCGGGGCATCAGGCGGGCCGGGGCGTGCCCGCCCACACCGCGGGCCTGCGGTCCGCCCAGGGGGCGGCCTTCTCCAGTTGCGCGGCGAGCCGGAACAGCAGGTCCTCGCGTCCGTAGCCGGCGGCGAACTGGACGCCGATCGGCAGGCCGGTGGCCGGGTCGCAGCCGAGCGGCACCGACATCGCGGGCGTCCCGGCGACGTTGAACGCGGCGGTGAACGGCGAGCGGTGGAAGAGGTGCTCCAGCCAGCCCAGCCCGTCGGCGTTCTCCGCGCCCCGGCCGTAGGTGCCCAGCGGCACCGGTATCTCCGGGAGGGTGGGCGTCAGCAGCAGGTCCCGGGCCCCGAACTGGGCGCCGACCGCGCGGGCGACCCGGTTGCGCACCTCGAGGGCGTGCACGAAATCCGGGCCGCTCACCGTGCGGCCCCACGCGTAGCTGGCGAGCATCTCGGGCTCGACGGTGGACCCGTCCACGGGCCGGCCGGACGCCGCGGCGAGGCCGTCCATCCACCGCACCAGGTTCGCGGACCACAGGCGGGCGTTGGCCAGGACGAACTCCTCCCAGTCCACGCCGAGATCCACCGAGGCGGCCTCGACCCGGTGGCCGAGTGATTCCAGCAGCCGGGCCGCGGCCAGGGTGGCCGCACGCACGGCCGGCTCCACCTCCCGCCCGCTCCAGGGGGTGGTGACCAGGCCGACGCGCAGGCGCCCCGGGTCCCGGGTGATCTCTTCGAGGTACGGGCGGTGCGGGCGCTCGGCGAAGTAGGGGTCGCCGGCCTCCGGGCCCTGGATCAGGTCCAGGAGGGCCGCGCTGTCGCGCACGGTCCGGCTGAGCCCGCCGTGCACGGCCAGGCCGTTGAAGACCTCGTCGGCGTCCGGGCCCAGGGAGACGCGGCCGCGGGTGGGCTTCAGGCCGAACAGCCCCGTACTGGCGGCCGGCACCCGGATCGACCCGGCCGCGTCGGTGGCGTGCGCGAGGGGGGTGATGCCGGCGGCGACGGCCGCGGCCGACCCGCCGCTGGAGCCGCCGGGGGTCCGGGTGAGGTCCCAGGGGTTGCGGGTGGCGCCGTACAGGACCGGCTCGGTGGTGGTGCTGTAGGCGAATTCGGGCGTGGCCGTGCGGCCCAGCGTCACCAGGCCGGCCCGGCGCAGGCGCCGCATCAGGAAGGAGTCCTGCCCGGCCACGTTGCCGGCGGCCAGCCGGCTGCCCAGCTCGACGCGCTTGCCCCGCATGGACACGGCCAGGTCCTTGATGAGGAACGGCACACCCGCGAGCGGCGTACTGCCCGGGGCCGGGGCGTCCTCGGCGGGCCAGCTCTCCACCACCGCGTTGATCCGCGGGTTCACGGCGGCCGTCGCCGCCTGGGCCGCGGCGGTGAGCTCGGCCGCGGTCACCTCGCCCCGGGCCACCAGCCCGGCCAGTCCCACGGCGTCGTACTGGGTGTATTCGTGCAGCTCCACGGCGCTCCACCTGCGTTCCCGATCGGTCCTGTGCGATACCGATCGGTATCGCTTGGGGGTGATCGGTAACGTAGCATGATCCGAAGGGCCATCCGGAAGGTGATCCGGCAGACCGGTCCGGCAGGCCGGTCCGGAAGACACCGGCCCACGCGATCCGAAGCGAGGCACACGATGACGAGCAGCCCCCCCAGGCCGGGCCGGGACTCGCGGGTCGCCCGCCTCCCCCCGCGCGAACGCATCCTCGACGCCGCCGAGGAACTCTTCCTCCGCGAGGGCGTCAGAGCCGTCGGCGTCCAGGCCATCGCCGAACGGGCCGACACCACGAAGATGGCCCTCTACCGCCACTTCGCCACCAAGGACGCCCTCATCGAGGAGTGGCTCAGGATCGTCGCGGCGGGCTACCGGGCCGCCTTCGACCGGGTGGAGGCCGAGCACCCCGACGACGGCCGGGCCCAGGTGCTGGGCGTGGCACGCTTCATCGCCGAAGGCCTCCCGGACATCGCCCGGCGGGGCTGCCCCTTCGTGAACTCCATCGCCGGCCTGCCCGACCCCGGCCACCCGGCCCGCCGGCTGATCGAGACCCACAAGGCCGACCAGCGCCGCCGCCTCACCGCCATGTGCGAACGGGCCCGCGCACACGCACCCGACGACGCCTCCGCGGAGATCACCTTCCTCCTGGAGGGCGCCCAGATCAGCGCACAGAACGCCAGCGTCGACCGCGCCGGCGACCGGCTCATGGCCGCGGTCACGGCCGTCCTGGACAGAGCGACCGCCCCGCGCACGGAACCCACCCGAAGGCCCGGCCGGTGAACCACCGGCAGCCGAGCGGGAAACCCCGCCCGCCAAGGCGGGGAGGATGTCACTGACAGGCGGCCCCCGGAATGTGCGGCCATCGGGGCACCGTTCCAGCAGGTGACGTTTGATGGCGTCCTCTGAAGACAACGAAAGGACAACCCGTCATGAGCAGGACCGAGCAGAAGGCATGGCTGGCCGGCGGCTGTTTCTGGGGCATGCAGGACCTCATCCGCAGGCTCCCCGGGGTGTTGAGCACGAGGGTCGGATACAGCGGCGGCGGCACCCCCCACCCCACCTACCGCGACCACGGCACCCATGCGGAGTCGATCGAGATCGTCTTCGATCCCGCCGCCACCGACTACCGCACCATCCTGGAGTACTTCTTCCAGATCCATGACCCGACCACGAAGAACCGCCAGGGCAACGACATCGGCACCAGCTACCGCTCCGCCGTCTTCTACCTGGACGAAGAGCAGCGGCGCATCGCCCAGGAGACCATCGCCGACGTGGAGGTGTCCGGCCTGTGGCCCGGAACCGTCGTGACCGAGGTGGTCCCCGCCGACGAGTTCTGGGAAGCCGAACCGGAGCACCAGGACTACCTCGCCCGCTATCCCGACGGCTACACCTGCCACTTCCCCCGCCCCCACTGGAAACTCCCCAAGCGGGCCTAGGAATCGCCGCCGGCCGGCGGCGAAGCCGTCAGCCGGCGCGCCGGTCGTCGACCCGCAGCTCCAGATGCGGCCAGGCCGCGGCGAGGCGCGAAACGTCGACGGCTGCCGGCGCGGTCACCGCACCCAGCGACTCGTCCGGCCGGAAACGGACCAGCGTGCCGGTCGTGCCGTCGGCCTCGACGGGCTCAAGGCCGGTGACGGGGACACCATGTTCGTAGCGCTGGGTCCAGGCCCCGCTCCGGCGGCGGTTGGTGTGGACGAGCCACTCGCTGAGCGCCGCGACCACGGACATGCCGCGCCGAGGACGGCCGTCGGGCAGCGCCTCGGCCTGCGGCAAGTCGAAGAACCGCAGGTCCTTCGTGGCCATGACCGGCTTCTTCACCGTCCGGCCGTGCTCGTCCACCCGGGTGTCGGTGCCCCGCCCGTCATCACGAACGGACACGGAGCCGTCGGGATGGAGGACGACGGCGCAGCGCCCCCCGCCCTGCCCCGACGCCTCGTCGGCGGCATAGGCGAGCACCTCCAGGACGAGGTGCCAGGGCCCGTCCGGAGCGAACTCCGCGCGCCTGCACCGGATGTGCGCCAGATGTTCCACATCGACGGCGTCGGCCCAGTCGTGCGTCGTGTTGGCCCAGGAAGCCCTCGATCCGTCCATCGGGCAAGTATCCCGTCCGGCGCCGAAGCACGTGCGGCCGCCCTCCGGCTGACGACCCCTCTCCGCCCCCCGCCGCCGCGACGGCCCGCCCGCACCGCCGTACGAGCTCTGAGCGGGCTTCCTCGCGAAGTCCCGCAGGCTCAATGTTCCGGCCGACGTCGGTCCTGGCCGCCGGCGCGGTCACGGCCGGCTGCTTCCTGCATCCACAGCACCTTCCCGGACATCTGGACCCCGTGACCCCGCCCGCGGGTGGCGCAGGCCCGGCAACAGGATGATGATCGGGAGAGGAAGCGCTCACCCCTGCCGCCGAGCCCGGAAGGGGAGGAGAGCCCTCGAGCGGCTCCGACCGGCAGGGAGCGGATCGCCAGATCCCCGGACGAGGGACGGGCAGCGACACACATGGAATGGGGACGGTGGGACAGCGGGGCAGCCCCCCTGGGCGAGGCCGTCCTCGCCGCCCTGTTCACCCGGGCACAGACCCCGATGTACCTCCTGGACACCCAGCTGCGGGTCACGTACGCCAATACGGCCGCGCAGGACACGCACCGCCCCTCCGGCGAGTCCCCGGCCGGCCGCTACCTGTGGGACCTGCTCCCGGACGCCGAAACCGGCCGCCTGCGCGATGCGCTCGGCCAGGTCCTGAAGACCGGCACCCCACAGCTCGGCGTACTCCTGCAAGGCCGCACCGCCGGCCCCGAGCACCGGCCGCACGTCCTCTCCCTCGACCTGCACCGCCTGCAGGACCCCGAGGGCCGGATCCTGGGCATCGCCGCCGCCGTCACCGACGGCACCGAAGAACACCGGGCCCGCAGCCGGCAGGCACTGCTGCACCAGGCGGCCGGCAGCATCGGCACCACCCTGGACGTCCTGCGCACCGCCCAGGAACTGGCCGACCTGACCGTGCCCGCGCTCGCCGACGGCGTCGCCGTGGACGTCCTGGACTCGGTACTGCGCGGTCAGGCCCCGCCCTCCGGACCCCTCCTGGACAGCCTGCCGCTACGGCGAGCCGCCTACAGCGCCCGGCCCGGCGGGGAGGACATCGCGATCCACCAGGTCGGGGAAGTCAGCGCCTTCGCCAGCAACACCCCCTACACCGCCTGCCTGGCCGACCTGCGACCCCGCCTGGTGACCGACATCCAGCACGACCCGGCGTGGCTGGCACGCGAACCCGAACGCCGACGCCGGTTCCTCGCAAGCGGCGTCCACTCGCTGCTCCTGGTCCCGCTGGCCGCCCGCGGCGTCGTCCTCGGACTGGCCGTCTTCCTGCGCTGGCACACCCCCGACCCCTTCGACCGCCAGGACCTGGACCTGGCCGCCGACCTGTCCGCCCGGACCGCGCTGTGCCTGGACAACGCCCGCCTCTACAACCGCGAACGGTCCGTCGCCCGCCTCCTGCAGCTCGACCTGCGCCCTCCCGAGGTGGCCGCCCACATCGCCGTGGACACCGCCCACACCTACCGCCCGACCGGCCCCGGCGCCGACTGGTTCGACGTCATCCCCCTCTCCAGTGCCCGCGTCGCGCTCGCCGTGGGCGACATCCCCGCACCGGGCCTGCAGTCCGCCGCGCGCGTGGGGGAGCTGCGGGTCGCCCTCACCGCCCTGTCGGCGATGGACCTGCCCCCCGACGAAGTCCTCGAACGACTCCACGCGCTGACCGTCCGCTTCCGCGCCGAACTCCCGCCGCAGGAACCCCATCGGCCCGTCAGCTGCCTGTACGCCGTCTACGACCCCGTCACCGGCCGCTGCACCGCGGCCAGTTCCGGACACCCACCGCCGGCCATCCTGTGGCCCGACGGCACCGTGTCGTTCGCCGAGATCCCCGCCGGGCCCATCCTCGGCCGCGGCAGCGGCCAGTACCAGGCCGCCGAGCTCCAACTGCCCGAAGGCGCCACCCTGGCCCTCTACAACACCGGGCTCCTGGACACCGCCGGTCAGGACACGACGGCCGCACAGCAGAGCCGGCTGGGCCGGGCCCTCGCCTCCGGCACCGGCACCCTGCAGGACCGGTGCGACGCCGTCCACTACGCCATGGCCCCGCGCGACACCGACCACGACGTGGTCCTGCTCCTCGCCCGCACCCGCCTCCTCGGCCCCGACCGGGCCGCGGCATGGACCTGGCCCAACGACGCCTCCACCATCGCCGACGCCCGCAGCGCCGTCCGCCGCACCCTCGACGCCTGGGGCCTGCACCACCTGGGGGACAGCACCGCCCTGATCGCCAGCGAACTCGCCACCAACGCCGTCCGGTACACCTCCACCCCCTTCCAACTCCGCCTGATCCGCACCGAGTACACACTGACCTGCGAAGTCATCGACGACAACAGCACCTCTCCCCAACTGCGCCACGCCGACTACACCGACGAAGGCGGCCGAGGCCTGTTCATCACCTCCCAGCTCACCGAGAACTGGGGCGTGCGCCCCGCCCGCCGCGGCAAAGCCATCTGGGCCGAACAGGCACTGCACCCCGACTGACGGCGGATTCAGACCGAGGGAGGCACCCCGGCACCAGCACCGGCACCAGCACCAGCCCCGGTTCCGGCTCCGGCCGCGGCGGAGGACGGCCCGCCGGCGCGGACCCGCTGCCGCCGGAAGGCCGGGACGGCCAGCAGCCCGAAGCCGAGCACCGCCGCCAGGAGATGGCCGACCGTGGTGAAGTCCGGCAGCGGCCCGTTCCACTCCAGCCCGCCCAGAGGCCACCCGAGCACGAACACCGCCCAGGGCAGGCGGCCCCGGCGCGGCAGCGCGAGCGTGCCGACCGCCAGCACCGTCTGCGCGCCGTAACTGACCCCGTAGTCCAAGGCCCCCCGCACCGCCGCCGGATACCAGCCGTACCGCAGCCCGACGCCGATGACGGCGGCGGTCAGCAGCGTGGCCGCGACATGCCCGCCGAGGAACACCGCCACCGCGCGCCGCTTCCCCCACCGCGACTCCGCCCACGCCAGGAAGCAGCAGACCCCGAGACCCAAGGTGATCAGGGTGCCCACGAAGTCCGTCGACGCGACGTCCGTGAGCGTCCCGTCGAAGAACAGCGCGCTGCCCACCAGCGCCGGCAGCGGATGATCCCGCAGGTTGTCCGGGTTGGTGCTGAGGTACCCCAGCACGGAGGCCGCCCGGTCCGCGGACACCCAGCCGATCCAGGCGTGGCCGGCCAGGAGCAGGCCGACGTAGGCGAGGGTCAGCGGCGCACGGCGCGGATACCCCCGCACGGCGCGGAGCGCTCTGCCGAGGGGCCCCGACGGTGGCGATGAGTTCATCCGCGGCGTTCTCCGGTCCGGTCGAGTCGAAGGCGGGGGACCCCTCGGCCGGCACCTCGCCGCGGCCGGTCCCCGGCCACCCCCTCAAGGTGATGCGGTTTCCCGCGCCCGGGTTCCGGCCGATCCGCAGCGACGCGGGCGGGCCCCTCGGGAGCACCACTGACGGCTACTCAAAAGCCCAGGTGAGAAGGGGTTTCCCCGAAGTTTCCCGTTTCCCGTTGCAGTGGGCGACCCGCGCCTCCTCGACACACACGGCCGCCGGGGAACAGTCTCGAAGTGCCCGACAGGGACACCACGACGAGCACGACGCCCCGCGGCACACCGCGCGGCGGAAACGGGGGACCGGACATGGCGATGCGCACGACAGCGGTGGCGGCGGCCACGGCGCTCACCCTCCTGACCGCAGGGGCAGCAGCCCACAGCGCCGGCGCGGCCACCGCCGCCGCGGCACCGACGGCAGCGGCGGCGGGGGAGTGCCGTGTACTCGCCCCCGGCGCCTCCGCAGTGGCCGAGAAGGCCGTGGCAGCGGCCTGCGAACAGATCGGCGTCTGGTACACCTGGGGCGGCGGCCACGGACCACAACCGGGCCCCACCTACGGCCAGGTCGACCCCAGCGACCCCGACAGCGCACACGACCCCGAGCGCCTCGGCTTCGACTGCTCGGGACTGGTCCGCCACGCCTACCACCGCGCGGCCGGCGGCGACCCGCTGACCGGCAACGCCCACCACCAGTTCCACTCGCCGCACGTGCAGCAGCGCTTCACCGCCCGGCAGGGGACCGCACCCCTGCTCCCGGGGGACCTGCTGGCCTGGGGCTCGGGCCCCGTCCACCACATCGCGATCTACCTGGGCGCGGGCAAGATGGTCGAGGCCCGCGAATCGGGCACCCGGATCACCGTCAGCGACGTACGCCTCGGCGGCGACTACGCCGGCGCGGTCCGCGTCGCACCGCCCGCGCAGGCACCCGGCACGTTCAGCACCTGGGGCACGGACGTGTGGACCCACACGGAGCCGTCCACCACCAGCCCGCGGGTCCACAAGTTCCCCGGCCCCACCACGGTGCGCATCGACTGCCAGAAGCACGCCGAACCCGTGACCGCCGAGGGCTACACCAACGACGCCTGGTCCTACCTGCCCGAGTACGGGGCGTGGATCACCAACATCTACATCAAGGGCCCCGCCTGGCTGGACGGCGTACGCACCTGCCCCTGACCACGCACACCGCACGCCACCCACCGCACACCATCACCCGGCTCCCGGAGGGGGCCGCTTCGAGGAGGAACCATGTCCGCACGCAACAAGATCGTCCTGGGTCTCGCCGCCGCCGCACTGGCGGCCGGCATGACCACCGTGACCGGGCCCGCCGCGGCCACGCCCGCCACCGGCAAGAGCGCGGCCGCCGAATGCGGGGTGCGCGCCGACGGCAGGCTGTGGTGCGGCAACCGGGTCGGCGCCAAGGGCTACGAGCACCGCCGCTACAACTCCGCGGTGCGCGGACCGCTGAACACCAGCCCCAGCTGGTTCCAGTGCTGGGGCCGCGGTGACCAGCACGCCGGCGGCAACAACGTCTGGTACTGGACCCAGCTGGACAACGGCCAGTGGGGCAACGTCGCCGCCGT
>NZ_SSBM01000052.1:0-36647 GCF_004795115.1 Streptomyces sp. A0592 | reverse complement strand
GCTCCCGCCGATCATGAGCCGCCGTACTCACCGGTGTACTCAAAGGGCGCCTGAGTAGCCCCGCCCAGGCCCCGTCCATGGCCGTCGCGCAGCAGCGCACCCTGTGGCCGGCCTCCTCCCGCGCCGGGTCCGGCGGCGGCGTCCGCTCTTGGACCGCGAAGGCCTCCGCGAGGTCCAGGACCGGACGCCGCCGCCGGAGCGGGTTGGGCGGTCAGGTGAGGTCGAACTCCCCGCCCCGGGCGTTGAGCACGAACTTGTGCCACTCGTCCGGCGAGAAGATCAGGGAGGGGCTCTCGGGGCGCTCGCTGTTGCGCATCGCGATGAAGCCCTCGACGAAGGCGATCTGGACGTCACCCGCTCCCCGGCTGCTCGACTGCCAGTCGGCCTCGGTGAGATCGAGGTCCGGCTTCCCCCAGCCTGCGAGGGGCTGTGAAGTCATGCTCTCGGCCACGTGCGTGCTCCTCCCGGTACGTCGTCCGGGGGCCAGGTTAACCATCGCAGCGGGTGCCGCACAGGCCACGGTGAGTCACTCGTGACCGGCGCGGCACCCGGGCGGGGCGGGCGGTTCCACTCAGGTGGCGGGTTCCTCCGCCCCCACCAGCCACATCGCGAAGAACTGCGCGCCGCCGCCGTACGCGTGGCCCAGCGCCCGGCGGGCTCCCGGGACCTGGTGTTCCCCGGCCCGGCCGCGTACCTGGAGGGCCGCCTCAGCGAAGCGGATCATGCCGGACGCGCCGATCGGGTTGGTGGACAGCACGCCGCCGGACGGGTTGACCGGAAGGTCGCCGTCGATCTCGGTGACACCGGCCTCGGTGAGCTTCCAGCCCTCGCCCTCCTCGGCGAAGCCCAGGTTCTCCAGCCACATCGGCTCGTACCAGGAGAACGGCACGTATATCTCGACCGCGTCGATCTCCCGGCGCGGGTCGGTGATCCCGGCCTGCCGGTAGACGTCGGACGCGCAGTCCTTGCCCGCCTGCGGGGAGACGAAGTCCTTGCCGGCGAAGAGCGTCGGCTCGCTGCGCATCGCCCCGCCGTGCACCCAGGCGGGCGGGTTCGGCGAACGGGCCGCTCCCGCCCGGTCGGTGAGGACCATCGCGCACGCGCCGTCGGAGGACGGGCAGGTCTCGGAGTACCGGATCGGGTCCCACAGCATCGGCGAGGCCTGGACCTTCTCCAGGGTGATGTCGTGCTCGTGCAGGTGCGCGTACGGGTTCTTCAGCGCGTTGCGCCGGTCCTTGTACGCCACCAGCGAGCCGACCCCGTCGGGCGCGCCGGTGCGCCGCATGTACGCGCGCACGTGCGGGGCGAAGAAGCCGCCGGCGCCGGCGAGGAGGGGCTGTTGGAAGGGGACGGGGAGCGAGAGCCCCCACATGGCATTCGATTCGGACTGTTTCTCGAAGGCGAGGGTGAGGACGGTGCGGTGGACGCGGGCGGCCACGAGGTTGGCGGCGACGAGCGCGGTGGACCCGCCGACCGAGCCGGCCGTGTGCACGCGCAGCATCGGCTTGCCGACGGCTCCGAGCGCGTCCGCCAGGTACAGCTCCGGCATCATCACGCCCTCGAAGAAGTCGGGGGCCTTGCCGATGACGACCGCGTCGATGTCGGCCCAGGTCAGTCCGGCGTCGGCGAGGGCGCGTACCGCGGCCTCGCGGACGAGTCCGGCGATGGAGACGTCGTGGCGGGCGGCCACGTGTTTGGTCTGGCCGATGCCGACGACGGCCACGGGCTCTTTACTCACCTTGCGTCCCCTTCCAGGACGGCGACCAGGTTCTGCTGGAGGCAGGGGCCGGAGGTGGCGTGGGCGACGGCCCGGTCGGATGCGCCGCGGTGGATGCGGGCGGCCGCCTCGCCGATGCGGATCAGGCCGGCGGCCATCATCGGGTTGGCGGCGAGCGCCCCGCCGGAGGGGTTGACGGCGACGGCGTCGCCGAGCCCGAGGGCCTTGCGCAGGACCACCTCCTGGGAGGAGAACGGCGCGTGCAGTTCCGCCGTGTCCACGGGGGCGTCGAAGAGGCCCGCGTGCTCGGCCGCGGTCCGGGTGGACGGGGAGTCGGTGAGGTCGCGCAGGCCCAGGCCGTGCGCCTCGATGCGGTGGTCGATGCCCGTGATCCAGGCGGGGCGTTCGCACAGCTGCCGCGCGAGGTCGCCGGCGGCCAGGACGACGGCGGCCACGCCGTCTCCGACGGGCGGGCAGTCACCGGTACGCAGGGGCCGGACCTGGTAGTCGCCGTGCGGGACGGCGCCGCGCAGTTGGGCGTGCGGGTTGGCCCCGGCGTCGGCCCGGCTGCGCGCCGCGATGGCGGCCAGGGCGGGCTCGTCGGTCTCGCCCGCGTCGATGAGGGCCTGGGCCTGGAGGGCGGCCAGGGCCACCGAGTCGGGCCAGAGGGGGGCGAGGTAGTACGGGTCGAGCTGGCGGGTGAGCACGTCGCGTACGGATCCGGGCGAGGACTTCCCGTACGAGTAGACGAGCGCGGTGTCCGCCTCGCCGGTCTGGATCTTGACCCAGGCCTCGTAGAGGGCCCAGGCGCCGTCCATCTCGACGTGGGACTCGGAGATCGGCGGCCAGGCGCCGACCCCGTCGAGGGTCATGGTGAAGGAGAAGGCGCGGCCCGCCAGGTAGTCGCTGGAGCCGGAGCAGGTGAAGCCGATCTCGCCGGCCTTCAGTCCGGTGGCGGCCAGCACCTGGTGGAGGACCGGCATGACCATCTCGACTTCGCTGAGTTCGTCGGTGCGGCGCAGGTGGTCGCTCTGCGCGAAGGCGACGACGGCCACGTCGCGTGCGTACCTGCTCGTCCTGGGCCCGGTCATCAGATGAGCTCCTTGTACGCGTCGTAGTCCGCGTCCGGTTCGCCGGTGGGGCGGTAGTGGTCGGGGTAGCGGCCGCCTTCGGTCCAGACGGGCTCGACGCGCAGGCCCATGCGGACCTGGTCGTAGGGGATGCCGCCGATCCGGCCGTGGAGGGCGAGGCCGGCGCCGTCGAGGGCGATGTGGGCGTAGACGTAGGGGACTTCGATGTCCAGGTTCTTCGCCTTGATGTTGACGATGCAGAAGGTGGTGACCGTGCCGGCCGGGCCGACCTCCACCTGGTCGGTGGTGGCGACGCCGCAGGTGGGGCAGGCGCCGCGGGGCGGGACGTACACCTTGTGGCAGGAGGGGCAGCGCTCGCCGACGGTCCGCCGCTCGGAGAGGGCGCTGATGTAGGCGGTCTGGGCGCGGCCGGGGCTGTAGACGTAGTCCAGACGGGCCTCGGCGACGATGCCGGTGACGGCGTCCTCGAAGACGCCGTCGTGCGCGGCGGGCGGCCCGGCTTCGGGGGCGGGGCCGGGGCCGTTGTCGGGCTCGAAGCAGGCGATGTCCGTGATGGCGCCGCTGCGTTCGGCGGCCCAGCGGACGCGGACGCGCATGCCGGTGCGGACGGCGTCGGGGCCGGGGGCGTCGAGGGCGTGCAGCAGGGCGGTGTCGGCGCCGTCGAGCTTGACGAGGACCCAGGCGAAGGGGGTGCCGAGGGGCTGGTTCGGGCGGAGCCGGTCGTTCCAGGCCCAGGTGGTGACGGTGCCGGTGGCCGCGACCTCGACGAGGTCGCGGATCTCCTCGGAGGTGACGGGGTCGTACTCGACGGGCGGGACCACCACGGTGCCGTCGGAGGTCTTCACCCCGAGGACGACGCCCTCGCGGAGGCCGGTGAGGAAGGCGCTCTGAACGGGGCCGAGGGATCGGGTGAAGGGGAACTCGACGACGAGAGGCGCGCGGAGCACCTCCGGTGGGGAGGCAGCTGTCATGGTGGCTCTCCGTTGCGGTTGATTCCGGTGATTCCAAGCGCTCTTCCGGCCCGGCCGGCGTTTGAGGCGCGGGGGTCCGGGGGCGGAGCCCCCGGCAGCGGCGCCGCACCCGGGCACGGCGGCCGCGGGCCCGGGCCCCACCCGGCGCCGGCCTACTCGCGCCGGTACACCGCCGGCCGCTTCTCGGCGAAGGCCCGCGCCCCCTCCTTCGCGTCCGCGGTGTCGAAGACCGGCCAGCCGCGCAGGAGTTCGGAGGCCAGTCCCTCCGCCTCCGTCAGTCCGGCGGTCTCGTAGACCGACGCCTTGACCGCCTCGACCGCCAGCGGCCCGCACGCGTTGATCTGCTCGGCGATCTCCAGGGCCGCGTCGAGCGCCGTGCCGTCCGGGACGACCCGCCCCACGAGCCCGATCCGCGCGGCCTCGTCCGCCGAGTACGGGCGTCCGGTGAGCAGCATCTCCAGGGCGTGCGTGCGCGGGATCTGCCGGGGCAGCCGCACCGTGGAGCCGCCGATGGGGAAGAGCCCCCGCTTGACCTCGAAGAGCCCGAAGGTGGCGCCCTCGGCGGCCACCCGGATGTCGGTGCCCTGGAGGATCTCCGTGCCGCCGGCCACGCAGTAGCCCTCCACCGCCGCGATCACCGGCTTGCGCGGCCGGTGGTGACGGAGCATCGCCTTCCAGTGCAGGTCGGGGTCGGCCTTGAGGCGGTCCCGGTACTGGTCGCCGGCCATGCCCTTGCCGGCCAGCGCCTTGAGGTCCATGCCGGCGCAGAAGTCGCCGCCCGCGCCGGTCAGGACCACGGAGCGGATCTCGTGGTCGGCGTCCGCCTCCAGCCAGCCGTCGTACAGCCCCACCAGCAGCGGCAGCGAGAGCGCGTTCTTCGCCTCGGGCCTGTTCATGGTGAGCACCAGCGTGGCGCCGCGGCGTTCCACGGTCAGGTGTTCTGTCCCACCCATTGCCGTCCTCCCGTCTCAAGACCTAGAACAGGTTGCAGTAGGGGAGGGTGCAGTTCAATAGTTTTCTGACACTCAGTCAGATTTCTTGGGCGACGCCCTTCCCAGTTGCCGGCCACGGCGCTCTAATGACCGCCGGAGCAGCCGGCCGCGGGGCCAGTCATCGGGAACAACGGGGTCAGGAGGAACGGTGGAGTACAACCTTGCCGACCTGTTCGAGTCGGTCGTGGACGTGGTCCCGGACCGCGAGGCCCTCGTCTACGTGGACCACCCCGGGACGGGCGCCGAGCGCCGCCTCACGTACGCGGAGCTGGACGCAGCGGCGAACCGGATCGCGCACCACCTGCTGGACAGCGGCCTGACGGCCGGCGAGCACCTGGGGCTGCACCTCTACAACGGGATCGAGTACCTCCAGACCGTCCTGGCCTGCCTGAAGGCCCGGCTGGTTCCGGTGAACGTCAACTACCGGTACGTGGAGGAAGAGCTGGTCTACCTCTACAACGACGCCGATCTCGCCGCGCTCGTCTTCGAGGGCGAGTTCACCGGGCGGGTGGCGGCCGCGCTGCCGCAGACGCCGAAGCTGCGGCACCTGATCCGGGTCGGCGAGGCCCCCGAGGGCGCCCCCGAGCCGTCCGTCGCGCCCGTCCCGTACGCGGACGCGGAGGCGGCCGGCTCACCCGGGCGCGGGTTCCCGCCGCGCAGCCCCGACGACCTGTTCATCATCTACACCGGCGGGACCACGGGCATGCCCAAGGGCGTGATGTGGCGGGCGGAGGACCTCTTCTTCGCGGGGCTCTTCGGCGGCGAGCCGTCGGGCGAGCCTGTGAAGCGGCCGGAGGAGCTGGCGGAGCGGGTGGCGGCGCGCGGCGCCGGGCTGACCTTCTTCCCGGCTCCCCCGCTGATGCACGGCACGTCGACGCTGACCTCGTTCATCGCCTTCAACTACGGCCAGCGGGTGGTCATCCACCGCAAGTACGCGCCCGAGGAAGTGCTCCGTACGATCGAGAAGGAGAAGGTCTCCAGCGTCTCCCTGGTCGGCGACGCGATGCTGCGCCCGCTGATCGACGCCCTGAACGGCCCGCTGAAGGGCACCGACCTGTCGTCGCTGTTCAGCGTCTCCTCGTCCGGGGCGATCATGTCGGAGACGGTGCGCGCCGAGTTCCAGAGGCTCGTGCCGAACGTGCTGCTCCTGAACAACTTCGGATCCTCCGAGTCCGGTTCCAACGGCCGGGCCACGGACGACTCCGGCCCGGAGAAGGGCTTCCGCCTGGAGGTCAACGACCGTACGCAGGTGGTGGACCCGGTGACGCACGAGCCGGTGGCGGTCGGCGAGCCGGGACGCCTGGCGCAGCGCGGCCACGTGCCGCTCGGCTACTACAACGACCCGGAGAAGACCGCCGCCACGTTCTTCCAGAAGGGCGGGGAGCGCTGGGTGCTGCTGGGCGACATGGCGACCGTCGACGAGCAGGGCATCGTCACGGTGCTCGGCCGCGGCTCGCAGTGCATCAACACCGGCGGCGAGAAGGTCTATCCGGAAGAGGTCGAGCAGGCGCTGAAGTCGCACCCCGACGTGTACGACGCCCTGGTGGCCGGGGTCCCGGACCCGACCTGGGGAAGCCACGTGGCCGCGGTGGTCCAGGTGCGCCCGGGAGCCGAAGCGCCGACGCTGGACGAGATCCAGAGCCACTGCCGCACCCGGCTCGCGGGCTACAAGATCCCGCGGCAGCTCGTGATCGCGCCGGCCATACAGCGGTCGCCGAGCGGCAAGGCGGACTACCGCTGGGCGAAGACGGTCGCGACGGCGGCGGACACCGGCGGCACGGGCACCCGTACCGCGGGCTGAGAGGACCGGCGGGTCCGGTTCGGTGCCGTGTCGCACGTGACGCGGCTCCGAACCGGGCCCGCCGCCCGGTCAGGCCCCGGCCAGGCCCCGGTCAGACCCGGTCAGGCCCCGGCCAGGCCTCGGTCAGGCCCCCGTGGCCAGGAAGTGCCCGACGCGCTCCGCGAAGCCGGCGGGGTCGTCCAGCCACGGGAAGTGCGCGGCGGCGGACTGGACGTGGAGGACCCCGGCGGGGAACGCCGCCGCGATCTGCTGGGCGAGGCCGGGCGGCGGGTTGCCGTCCAGTTCGCCCGCCAGTACCAGCACCTCCCCCGCGACCCGCCCCAGGGCCGCACGGACGGCGGGCGGGTCGCATACACCGGGGCCGGCGAAGGCCGCGGCCGCCTTCTCGTTCTGCTCGCGCTCGCCCGCGGCGTAGTGCGCCTGCGCGACTGCGTCCCAGCGTCCGTAGAACAGGGGCGCCGCGCGGTCCCATTCCTCGTCCGTGTCGGCGCCGGCGAGGATGCGCCCGTATGCCTCCGCGGCCGTGTCGTACCGCTCGTCCCCTGCCCTGAGGCGGGCCGCAGCCAGCCGGTCCTGCGCGGTGCTCACCAGGTCCAGGGCCCACGCGGTGGGGGTGACCAGGACGGTCCGGCCCAGCCGCTCCGGGTGGGCGGCCGCGTACAGCAGGGCGAGGTTGCCGGCGGCCGAGTGGGCCAGGAGGTCCATGCGCTCCAGGCCCAGGTGGACGCGGAGCGCCTCGACGTCGGCGACCTGGCGGTCCGCGCGGTACGTCGACTCGTCGGCCGGCACGGCGGAGTCGCCGGTGCCGCGCAGGTCGAGCAGGATCAGAGTACGGTCGGCCGCCAGTCCGCCGAGGTCGCCCAGATAGCGGGAGGCGCGCATGGCGCCGCCCGGGAGGCACACCAGCGGCGGCCCTTCACCCAGGGTGCGGTAGGCCAGTTCGGTTCCGTCGTACGCGGCGAAGGTCGACATGGAGGCCATGAGATCAGACGATCACTCGTTCGAGTCATTGATTTAACCTGCACGGCCCTGGCAATCTACCGAATGATCGGTCGGTCTCTTGGGCCTTCTCACGATGAGGTGACGACATGGCGGTGCGGGCGGAGTTCCACGACGAGGGTGAGCGGCTGGGCCGCGACGAGCTGGCCGCCCTCCAGCTCACGCGGCTGCGGGCGACCCTGCACCGCGCGTACGAGCGGGTGCCCTTCTACCGGCAGGCCTTCGACAAGGCTGGCGTGCATCCCGACGACTGCCGCTCCCTCGCCGATCTCGCCCTGTTCCCCCTCACCACCAAGGCCGATCTGCGCGACCAGTACCCGTTCGGGATGTTCGCGGTCCCTCGTTCCGAGGTGCGCCGCATCCATGCCTCCAGCGGCACCACCGGGCGTCCGACGGTCGTCGGCTACACCGACGGGGACCTCTCCACCTGGTCCGATGTCGTGGCCCGTTCGATACGCGCGGCCGGCGGGCGGCCCGGCCAGATCGTCCACATCGCCTACGGCTACGGCCTGTTCACGGGCGGCCTGGGCGCGCACTACGGCGCCGAGCGCCTCGGCTGCACGGTCGTGCCCGCGTCGGGCGGGATGACGGACCGGCAGGTCCGGCTCATCGAGGACTTCCGGCCGGAGGTCATCATGGTGACCCCCTCCTACATGCTGACCCTGCTGGACGAGATGGAGCGCCAGGGCATCGATCCGCGCGCCACCTCGCTGCGGACGGGGATCTTCGGCGCGGAGCCGTGGACCGAGGAGATGCGGCGGGAGATCGAGGAGCGCCTCGACATGGACGCCGTGGACATCTACGGCCTGTCGGAGGTCATCGGGCCCGGTGTGGCGCAGGAATGCGTCGAGACCAAGGACGGCCTGCACATCTGGGAGGACCACTTCTATCCCGAGGTGGTGGATCCCCTGACGGGTGCGGTGCTCCCGGAGGGCGAGCTCGGCGAGCTGGTGTTCACCTCCCTCACCAAGGAGGCCATGCCGGTCATCCGCTACCGCACGAGGGACCTGACACGGCTGCTCCCCGGCACGGCCCGGCCGGCCTTCCGCCGGATGGAGAAGATCACCGGCCGCAGCGACGACATGATCATCCTGCGCGGGGTGAACCTGTACCCGACGCAGATCGAGGAGATCCTCCTGCGGACGCCGGGGCTGGCGCCCCATTTCCAGCTGCGGCTGGCCCGCGAGGGCCGGATGGACACCCTGACGGTCCGGGTCGAGGCCCGCCGGGAGTCGGACACCGCCCAGCGGGAGGCCGCGGCCGCCGGAGTGGTCCAGGCGGTCAAGGCGGGTATCGGCGTCTCCGTCCGGGTCGAGGTGGTCGACCCGGAGACCCTGGAGCGCTCCGTGGGCAAGATCAAAAGACTCGTGGACCTTCGCACCCCGGACCGGTGACAGGGCCGGCACCCGAACAAGGCGGTGAACGCCTGCCACTCCACGGGCGGACCGTGCGCCCGACCGGTCCTCGTCGGCACGCAGCCGCACAGGCCGCCTGAAAACCAGTGGAGCCGCGCCGCTGTGCGCCGTTACCGTGCTGCCGAACAAGCCGCCTGGGCAAGGACGTTCCGTTGTACACCCTGTGAGACCCCCGAGTGCTGATTCGTCGCGCGTCGCGCAAGTGCGCCGCGCTCCTTTCTGCTGCGGTCTTCTCACTGGAACCGGTGTACTTCTGTGCTCAATACCTGGGTGGTCGCTCCCACCTGCCTGCCGCTCGTTCTCCGCCGATGCCACACGTGCGCGTCCGAGCGCTTCCGGGCGAACGGCAAGTTCCGCGTCAACGCCCACCACAAGCTCCTCGACGCCTGGCTCCTGGTGCTCTGCACCACGTGCGGGGACACGGCGAAACTCACGGTCCTGGAGCGGGCGCACGTGCGCTCCATACGACCCGAGCTGCTGGACCGACTGCATGACAACGACCCGAGCCTGGCAGCCGAACTGCTCCAGGATCCGGTCGTGCGGCGCCGCAATCGCATCGCCCTCGACTGGGACGGCGCATGGCGCCTCGACACCGGCGGATCGGATCACCTCGACCGCGAGGTGATCGACGTCTCGGTCCGCTTCGCCGCGCAAATCCCGGTCCGGCCGGTGCGATTGGTCTCCGAAGGGTGCGGTCTTTCGCGGGCCGAGGTCGAGAGACTGGTCACGGACGGGAAGCTCGTCTCGGCGGTCCGGCTGAGCGGCAGGCTCTCCGGGGACTTCACCTTCACGCTCAAGCGCTGACCCCTCCCCGGGGCCGAGGGCCTGTCCGGCGGATCCCGCCGGACAGGCATAATCTCGCCATGAACATGCTTGCCGTGCGGGCGGTCCTGGCTGCCCTGCTCGTGGGAACCAGCCTGAGCGGGTGTTCGTTCCTTCCCCACTTCGACACCTGCGAGGGCACCGAGGCGGCCGTGGCCGCGCTCGACCAGCTGCCCGCGCTGGAACTGCATCCGAAGGGGGCCGTGGTCGTCGACGGTGATCCGTGGTCCGGGGCCCACTGCGTCGACGACACCGCGGGCGCCTGGCTCACCGCGGACCGGTTCTACGCGTACGGCGGGACCAGGAAGCAAGTACTGGACCACTACGGCCGTGAGGCATCGGCGGCGGGATGGCGTCCGGTGGACGGCCTGGACGCGGGGTTCGGCCGCGGGTTCGTCGTCTTCTGCTTCGAATCCCCCGACCAGCCGAGCATCACCCTCGCCTTCGCCTCACCCGAACAACTCCGCGAGTTCCACGGGATGGAACCGCACCCGGCGGAGCTGCTCGGCGTGGACGCCCGGACCTGGTACACGTGGTCCGCCGAGGCGCAGCCCGACGGTTCACGCATGGACTGTTAGTGGGCCGTCTCTTCCGGATCACCGCGCCGACCGGATGAAGATGGCGGGGAGGTGCTTGAGGACCATCACCCGCGCGGGCACGTCCGCGGCGATCAGCGCGGGTGCCACGCGGGCCCGGCGGCCCGCCACGCTTCGGCCTGCTCGGGGGTGCCCACGGCGGAGACCAGCGCGGCATGGAACGGAACACGGTTCGGCATGCCGCCGAGCGTGGCCGCGGCTCGCACGCACGAGCGAACGCGTCCGGTGCCGCCGGTCCCGCCTGTCCCGCCGCTCCCACCGAAGCCCTAGAAGTCCGCTCGCGCCAGGTCGTCCACGGCGTCCAGGGCGCGGGTCCACGGGTACGGTTGCGTGCCTCCCTGCCCCGGCGGGTGGGGGGTGAAGCCGTCCTCGCCGTACAGCACCCGGACGCCCGCGCCGCGGAGGACGGCGATGCTCTGCTCGAACTGCGGGTGCCGTACGAACGCCGTGTTCACGCACGGCATGACGGCCAGCGGGGTGCCCTTTCCGATGGCCTCGGCCGCCACCCCGACGACGAACCGGTCGGTGAGCCCGAGCGCCCATGCGTTGACCGTGTTGAACGTGGCCGGGGCGACGAGGATCGCGTCCGCCGCGGGCCACACGTCCGGGTCCGCCGGCTGCTTGTACCGGCTGCGGACCGGGTGGCCGGTGAGCGCGGCCAGGCCGTCGGTGCCTTCCGCGAGCCAGTGGGCCGCTGTCGGCGTCAGACCGAGGCACACGTCCCAGCCGCGGGCCTGCGCGTCCTCGATCACGCGGGCGACGTCGAAGACCGGCGGGGCGGCCGAACAGAGCAGGTACAGGGTGCGCGTCATGCGCCACAGTTGACCAGACGGCGGAGGCCGGACGTCGGCGGGGTCCCCGCCGGACCCCGCCCGCTCCGCGCCCCGGCCGCCCGGTACCGCCTGCGCGTTCCACCGCTCCGGCGGCGACCTGGCCTCCGGAGCAGGCGCCGAAACCACCCCTTCGGGCTCATTTCGCTCCCGCTCCCGGGAGCCGGCAGGCCCGTCCGGGTAGTGCATGAGGCGTGACCTCGACCCTCCGGCGGCTCCACGACCGGCTCCAGGGCTCCTACGTCGGGCTGGCCTGGAGCCGTGGCCGGGAGATGGAGCTGATGCACCGGGCGATGGGCTTCGCGGCCCTCGGATTCCTCACCCTGGTGCCGCTGCTGGTGGTCGTGGCCGCCGCGGCGCCCGGGAGCGGCTCGGGGTTCGGCCGCTGGCTCGGCCAGGCCCTCGGAGTGACGGCGTCCTCGCGGACGAGGATCGAGATGGTCTTCGGGGCCGCGGACATGGCGCTGGAGCGGACCACCGCCTTCGGGCTGGCCGCGCTCGCCGTGTTCGGCCTGACCTTCGGGTCGGCGGTGCAGACCGGCTACGAGAAGGTGTGGGACCTGCCAACGGCCCGCTGGCACACCATGTGGCGGCACGTGGTCTGGCTCGCCATGCTGGTCTGCTACCTCGCTCTGCTGGTGGTGATCCCCGCGCCGTCGGACGACGCCCTCGGCACGGTCCTCGGCACCGCCGGCGACCTCTTCGGCACCTGCCTGTTCTTCGTCGCCTCGCAGCGTCTGCTGCTCGGCGGCCGGGTCCGCTGGCGGGCCCTGGTACCGGGAGCCGTGGCGACCAGCCTCGGGCTGCTGGGGCTGCGGATCTTCTCGCAGCTGGTGTTCTCCCCGCTCATCGCCTCCAACGCCGTGACCTACGGCCCCTTCGGGACGCTGCTGGTCGTCCAGTCCTGGCTGGTCGGCGTCGGCTTCGTGGTCTACGGCGGCGCCCTCGTCGGCCGCCTCGTGCACGAGCACCTCACCCTGCGCCGGCTGCGCCGCAGCGGCCTCCTCCCCTGGGACGACGCCCGGCACCGGACCGACTGACTGGCTGGCTGGCTGGCTGGCTGACTGGCTGACTGGCCCCACGCCGCCGTACGGGTGTCAGCGGCCCCGCGCTCCGAAGCGGTCCCGGAGCTCCCGCTTGAGGATCTTGCCGCTGGCGTTGCGCGGGAGCGCGTCCACGAACAGCACCCGCTTGGGGGCCTTGAAGTGGGCCAGCCTGTCCCGGGCGTAGGCCATCAGCTCCGCCTCCGTCACCCCGCCGCGCGGCACCACCACCGCCGTGACCGCCTCGATCCACCGCTCGTCGGGCAGCCCGACCACCGCCGCCTCGGCCACGCCCGGATGGGTGTAGAGCACGTCCTCCACCTGCCGCGAGGCGACCAGTACCCCGCCCGAGTTGATGACGTCCTTCACCCGGTCCACGACCGTGAAGTAGCCCTCGGCGTCCCGCACCACGAGGTCGCCCGAGCGGAACCAGCCGTCCCGGAAGGCCTTCCCGGTCGCCCCGGGGTCGTTCCAGTAGCCCAGGCAGAGCTGCGGTGAGCGGTAGACGACCTCGCCCGCGGTGCCGTCCGGCACGCCCTTGCCGTCCTCGTCGACGACCTTCGCCTCCACGTGGCGCACCGGCCTCCCGCACGAGTCCATCCGCCCCTCGTGCTCCCGGGGGCCGAGCACCGTCGCCAGCGGGCCGATCTCGCTCTGGCCGAAGCAGTTGTAGAAGGCGAGCCCCGGCAGTCGCTCGCGCAGCCGCTCCAGGACCGGGACCGGCATGATCGAGGCCCCGTAGTACGCCTTCCGGAGCCCGCCCAGCTCGCGCTCGGCGAACTGCGGGTGGTTGGCCAGGCCGATCCACACCGTCGGCGGGGCGAAGAGGCTGTCCGCCTCCCCCGCCTCGACGAGGTCGAAGACCTGCTCGGCGACCGGCGCGTCCATGATGGTGTTGCTGGCCCCCACCGCCAGGTACGGCAGCAGGAAGACGTGCATCTGCGCCGAGTGGTACAGCGGCAGCGAGTGGACCGGCCGGTCGTCCTCGGCCAGGTCCAGCGCCTCGATGGCGCTCTCGTACTCGTGGGCGAGGGCCCGGTGGCTCATCATCGCGCCCTTGGGCAGGGCGGTGGTCCCCGAGGTGTAGAGGAGCTGCGCCAGGCGGCCCGCGTCGCGGTCGGGCTCGAAGGGCAGCGGCTCGGCCAGAGCGGTCAGGAAGGATTCCGGGTCGTCGCGCAGGGGCCGTACGGGGTATCCGTCGGGGATCCGCCCGGCCAGGCCGGGGTCGGCGAGGACGAGGGCGCTCCCGGAGTCGTCCAGGAGGTACGCGAGGTCCTCGCCGGTGAGGTTCTGGTTGAGGGGGACGTGGGTGAGGCCGGCCCGGGCGCAGGCGAGGAACGCCAGCAGGTAGGCGTCGGAGTTGTGGGCGAAGGTCGCGACCCGGTCGCCGCCTGCGAGCCCGTACCGCTCCCGCAGGAGGGCGGCCCCGGTGGTGACGGCCGCGTCGAGCTCCGCGTACGTCCAGCTGCGCCCGGCGTAGCGGACGGCGGGGCGGTCGGGGACCCGCCGTGCGCTGTCGCGCACGAGTCCGTCGACCGTGTTGTCCCGCACGGCGCCCGCCGCCGGCCCCGCCTGCCCTGCCTGCCCTGCCTGCCCCGCTCGCGCTGACGTCATGGGCGTGATCCTCGCCGCCGGGCGGGCCGAGGTCAACGGGACCGGTTCTGGCGCAGGCTGACGGCGTCGGCCCCGGCCGCGGACCTGTGGCTGGTGCCGTTCTCGGCCGCCGACCCCGTACGGACGCCGCGTACGCTCAACCGGGAGGCGCCCGGCATCGGGCGGGCCCTCGCGGACACGGTGGCGGAGCTGAGAGCGGCCGGGATCGCCCTGGACGCCCCGCTGGGCGAGCACCAGTTCGTGGTCAGGAACGGCCGGAAGCTGCCGGTCGGCGGCGGTACGGAGGCGCTCGGCGTCCGGAACAAGGTCGAGGCGCGGTGGAACGCGGCGTCCGGCGGCTACCCGGACGTCGCGCACGGGTCCAGCCACGTCCAGGCGGTCGGCTGGGACGGCAACTCCTGCCCGATGGCGCGCACCCTGCTGACGTACGGCCAGTCCTCGGACCCGGGCTCGCCGTACTCCGCGGACCAGACCAGGCTGTTCTCGCAGGAGCGCTGGGTCCGGGCGCGTTTCTGCGAGCGTGACATCCTCACCTCGCCGCAGCTGAAGGTGGTACTGGTCCGCGAGCGGCGGTGACCGGGGGCCGCGGCCTCTTCCCGGCCCCGGCCCGCGCCCCTCACGGGCTGACGGCCAGGAAGAGGTACGCGGCCAGCACCACGATGTGCACCCCGCCCTGCAGCAGCGTGGCGCGGCCGGGAGCGAGGGTGAGCGTACTGACCACCACGGTCAGGGCCAGCAGCACCATGTGGACCGGGCCGAGGCCGAGCATGAGCGGGCCGGAGAGCCAGATGGAGGCCAGGGCGATCGCCGGGATGGTCAGCCCGATGCTGGCGATGGCGGATCCGTAGGCGAGGTTGAGGCTGGTCTGCACACGGTCGCGGCGGGCGGCGCGGACTGCGGCGAGGGTCTCGGGCAGCAGGACGAGCAGGGCGATGATCACACCGACGACCGCCTGGGGCAGGCCGGCCTTGGCCACCGCCGTCTCGATGGTCGGGGAGACGGCCTTGGCGTCGCCGACCACCGCGACGAGAGCGACCAGCAGCAGGCCGAGGCTGAGCAGGGCGGCGCGGTCGGTGGGCGGCGCCGCGTGGTCGTCCTGCGGGTCCGCGTCCCGGCCGGTGTCCACGGGCAGGAAGTAGTTCCGGTGACGGACCGTCTGGACGGCGATGAACAGCCCGTACAGGGCGAGCGAGGCGACGGCGGCGAAGGTCAGCTGCCCGGTGGAGAACTCCGGGCCCGGCTTGCTCGTGGTGAAGGTCGGCAGGACCAGGCTGAGGGTGGCGAGGGTGGCGACGGTGGCGAGGGCCGCCCCGGACCCCTCGGGGTTGAAGACGGCGATCCGGTTGCGCAGGGCGCCGACGAGCAGGGAGACGCCGACGATGCCGTTGCATGTGATCATGACGGCGGCGAAGACGGTGTCCCGGGCGAGGGAGGCGGACTTGTCCCCGCCGTCGGCCATCAGGGTGACGATGAGCGCCACTTCGATGACGGTGACCGCGACGGCGAGGATGAGGGAGCCGAAGGGTTCGCCCACCCGGTGGGCGACGACCTCGGCGTGGTGGACGGCCGCCAGGACGGCGCCGGCCAGGCAGAGCGCGACGAGCACCACGGCGAAGCCGGGTAGCTCCCTGCCCCAGCTGAACACCAGCGCGACGAGCGCGAGCACGGGAACCAGGACGGTCCAGTCGGTCAGGGGGGATCTGCGCTTCGTCGTACCCATATCGTCAAACTTGCCAGAAGTGTCCCCCCGGCGCGTCGCACGGCGCGCTCCACATGCCTTGACGTGGCATTTCTCACGGATCCTCCCGGTGTGGCGGGTTCCTCCCGCCCGCCGCGGCCGACCGGGTGCCGCTCACATGGCGCGCTCGTGGCCCTCCCAGTACGGGTCGCGCAGCCGTCGCTTGTAGAGCTTGCCGTTCGGGTCGCGCGGCATCGTCTCGATGAAGTCGACGGTCTTGGGCCGCTTGTACCCGGCGAGCTGCCGCTCGCAGTGGTGCAGGATCTCGGCGGCCAGGGCGTCGCCGCCCACGAAGCCCTCGGCCGGTTCGACGACGGCCTTGACCTCCTCGCCCCAGTCGGCGTGCGGGATGCCGAAGGCGGCGGCGTCCGCGACGGCCGGGTGGGTGAGCAGGGCCGACTCGATCTCGGCCGGGTAGATGTTGACCCCACCGGAGATGATCATGTCGATCTTGCGGTCGCGGAGGAAGAGGTAGCCCTCCTCGTCCATCAGGCCGAGGTCCCCGACGGTGAAGAAGTCGCCGATGCGGTTCTTCTTCGTCTTGCCCTCGTCCTTGTGGTAGCTGAAGCCGCCGGTGTTCATCTTCATGTAGACGGTGCCCAGTTCGCCCGGGGGCAGCCGGTTGCCGTCGTCGTCGAAGACGGCCAGTTCGCTGATCGGCCAGGCCTTGCCGACGGTCCCCGGCTTCTTCAGCCAGTCCTCGGCGGTCGCGAAGGCGCCGCCGCCCTCGCTCGCCGCGTAGTACTCCTCCACGCAGCCGCCCCACCAGTCGATCATCGCCCGCTTGACGTGGTCGGGGCAGGGCGCGGCGCCGTGGATGGCGTGCCGCATCGAGGAGACGTCGTGGGCGTCCTTCGTCTCCTGCGGGAGGGCGAGAAGCCGGTGGAACTGGGTCGGGACCATGTGGGTGTGCGTGCAGGCGTGCGCGTCGATCAGGCGCAGCATCTCCTGCGGGGTCCACTTGTCCATGAGGACGAGCGGGTGCCCGATGTGCAGGGCGGCGCCCGCGAACTGCAGGACGGCCGTGTGGTAGAGCGGCGAGCAGACCAGGTGGACGTTGCCGTCGAAGGGGCGGATTCCGAAGATGCCGAGGAAGCCGCCGAGGTACGTCTCCTCCGGAAGCTTGCCGGGCAGGGGCCGGCGGATGCCGCGGGGGCGGCCGGTGGTGCCGGAGGTGTAGTTCATGACCCAGCCGAGGGTGCGGTCCGCGGGGGGCGTCGCGGGCTGCCCGTCGAGGAGTTCGCCGTACGGGCGGAAGCCCGGGACCGCTCCGACGCAGTAGCGGTGGCTCGCGGGCAGGGCGGCCTCGTCGGCCGCCGCGGCGGCGGCCTCGGCGAAGCGCTCGTGGGTGATCAGGACCTTGGCGCCGGAGTCGGAGACGATCCAGGCGATCTCGGGTCCCACGAGGTGGTGGTTGACGGGGACGAGGTAGAAGCCGGCCTGGGAGGCGGCGAGGTAGGCGGTGAGGAACTCGACGCCGTTGGGGAGGACGACGGCGAAGACGTCGCCCTCCCCCAGCCCGGCGGCGCGCAGCCCGTGGACGAGCCGGTTGACGTCGGCGTGCAGCCGGCCGGCGCTCCACTCCTCGCCGCCGGGGGCGGTCAGGACGGTGCGTCCGGGGTCGGCGGCGGCCTGCGCCCAGAAGCCGTTGGGCGGGGGCCGGTCGGCGGCGGGGGCGGTGGACGGGGTGGCGGTCATGGCTCTCACGCCTCTCGGACTCGGCCGGCGATGCGGTTGATGCGGTCGATCGCCTTCTCGAAGCCGCTGGTGAGCTCGTCGAAGACGGCCTGGACGCTGCGTTCGCTGTTCATCCGGCCGACGATCTGGCCGACGGGCGTGCCGAGCAGCGGCTGGACCTCGTACTTCTGGATACGGGAGACGGCCTCGGCGACGAGGAGGCCCTGGAGCGGCATGGGGAGGGCGCCGGGGCCCTCCGGGTCGTCCCAGGCGTCGGTCCACTCGGTGCGCAGCTGGCGGGCGGGCTTGCCGGTGAGGGCGCGGGAGCGGACGGTGTCGCCGGAACCGGCGGCGAGGAGCTTCTCGGTGAGGGCGCGCGAGTGGAGGTCGGCCTCGGTGGTGGTGAGCCACAGGGATCCGAGCCAGGCGCCCTGGGCGCCGAGGGCGAGGCCGGCGGCGATCTGTTCGCCGCTGCCGATTCCTCCGGCGGCGAGGACCGGGAGCGGAGCGACGGCCTCGACGATCTCCGGCACGAGGACCATGGTGGCGATGTCGCCGGTGTGGCCGCCGGCCTCGTAGCCCTGGGCGACCACGACGTCGATGCCGGCCTCGGCATGGCGGCGGGCGTGTTTGGCGCTCCCGGCGAGGGCGGCGACGAGCACGCCGTGGTCGTGGGCGCGGGCGATGACGTCGGCGGGCGGGGAACCGAGGGCGTTCGCCAGGAGTTTGACGGGGTAGTCGAAGGCGACGTCGAGCTGGTTGCGGGCGACCTGCTCCATCCAGCCGGTGATGCGCCAGCCGGACGCCTCGCCCTCGGCGAGCTCGGGCACGTGGTGTTTGGCGAGGGTGTCGCGGACGAAGGCGCGGTGTCCGGCCGGGATCATCGCCTCGATGTCGGCTTCGCCGATGCCGTCGACGGCCTTCTTGGCGGGCATGACGACGTCGAGGCCGTAGGGCTTGCCGTCGGTGTGCGCCTGCATCCAGTCGAGGTCGCGCTTGAGGTCGTCGGGCGCGGTGTAACGGACCGCGCCGAGTACGCCGAACCCGCCCGCCCGGGTGATCGCTGCGGCGACCGTGGGGAAGGGCGTGAAGCCGAAGATGGCGTGCTCGACTCCCAGTTTCCTGCTCAGCTCCGTCTCCATGGGCGGCAGGATGCCGCAGCCGGGCGGCCGAGGGAAGAGGTTTTCTGATGCAGCGTCAGATTCTTTGCGGCCCCGTCGGTGGGGAGGGTGCCCGAGGTACGGGCAGATACCCCATAGCCTGCGGCACGCTCGGCAGATCCGGGAGGCCCGGGCCGGTTCGCGCCCGCCGCGCGCTCGGCGGGCACCGGGGTGGGCCGGTGCCGGTGCGGGCGCGGGGAGGCGCGCATCCGGCGGGCACTGCGGGCGTCGGAAACGCGTTGCGGATTGCGCGTTGCAGGTTGCGGGATGCGGGTTGCGGTTGCGGTTGCGGACGAGGAGGGCCGGACATGGCAGCGGACACGGGGGCCGAAGTGGTGGCGGAGGTCGGCACGGTACGGGCGGGCGGCACCGGCCGCGAGCAACCGCACGAGCGCCGGCCCGGCCCCGGACAGCGGCCGGGGCAGGAGGGCGAAGGCCCGTGCGCGGCCCGGCCGGGGCCGAGCCGGAGGCGGCTCGGAGCGCGGCTGCTCGCGCTCGGCGGGGTGCTCGTCCTGCATGCCGCGCTCCCCGGGGCGGCCGGCGCGGCCGGCAGCCCGGCCGAACGGCGCGCCCTGCAGGGACTGCGCCTGCGGTACGGTTCCGCGCGCCAGGCCGGGCTCCTGGAGAGGCACCTGGAGGCGGTGGCGGACGAGGCCCGGCGGTTCCTGGGCCCCTCCCCCGAGCACCCGTACTACGCGGGGGCGGTGGTCCTCGCCGGGCGGGGCCGCACCGTGGCCCTGCACCGGGCCATGGGGCACGCCGTCCGGTACGCGGAGTACGACGGACGGACCGACCGGGTCCGGGAGTTCCCCGCGGCAGAGCGGATCGCGATGGCCGAGGACACCGTCTTCGACCTGGCCTCACTGACCAAACTGTTCACTTCGATCCTGGCCGTGCAGCAGATGGAGCGGGGGCGCCTGGAGCTGGAGGCCCAGGTGCGCCGCTACCTCCCGGAGTTCACCGGCGGCGGCAAGGAGATCATCACGGTCCGTCAACTGCTCACGCACACCTCGGGGCTGCGCTCGTGGGCGCCCTTCTACCAGGAGTCCACGCGCGAGGGCCGGCTGCGGCTGCTGTGGTCGGTCCGGCCGCAGGAGACCCCCGGGACCGTCTACCGCTACTCCGACCTCAACCTCATCGCGCTGCAACTGCTCCTGGAACGGATCACCGGCCGCACTCTGGACGTCCTGCTCCACGACGAGATCACCGCTCCGCTCGGCATGCACCGCACGCGGTACAACCCACCGCTCTCCTGGCGCCGGATCACCGCGGCCACCGAGGTGCAGCGGCCGCCCTGGTCCGGCCTGGACCGCGGCCTGGTGTGGGGCGAGGTCCACGACGAGAACGCGTACGCCCTCGGCGGGGTCGCGGGTCACGCCGGGGTCTTCGGCACCGCCTGGGACCTGGCCGTCCTGGCCCGCACCCTCCTCGACGGCGGGGCCTACGCGGGCCGGCGCATCCTGCGCCCCGCCTCCGTCGAACTGCTCTTCACCGACTACAACACGGCCTTCCCCGGCGACGACCACGGCCTCGGCTTCGAGCTCTACCAGCACTGGTACATGGGTGCCATGGCCACCCCGCACTCGGCCGGCCACACCGGGTTCACCGGTACCTCCCTCGTCCTCGACCCCTCCACCGACTCCTTCCTGATCCTGCTGGGCAACTCCGTCCACCCCGTGCGCACCTGGCGGGCCGGCAGCGCCCCGCGGGTCGCCGTCGGCAACCGCTTCGCCCGCGCCGTACCGGTCCGTACCCGGCACGGCGGCGCGGCCTGGTTCTCGGGGACCGCCCCCGGCGGCTCGGGCACCCTCACCCTGCCGCCGCTCACCCCGGCCACGGGAGCCGCCCGGCTGCGCTGCGCCGTGTGGTGGGACACCGTGCCCGGCGAGGGCGCCCTGCACCTGGAGGCCTCGGCGGACGGCGCGGACTGGGCCCCGCTGGCGTTCACCACCGTGCGGTCCACGGGCGGCGCCCCCGAGGAGTGGCCGCGGGGCTCGGTCGGCGGCTGGTCCGGACGCGTCTGGCACCGCCTGGAGGCCCCCCTCACCGCTGCCTGGGCGGGCCGTGAGGTACGGCTGCGGTTCCGCCACTGCGCCACGGGACGCTACGTCGGCCGCGGGGTGTACGTGGACGTCGTGCGCGTGGCGGAACCGGCCCGGCTGCTGTTCGCGGAGGACCGGCCCGACGACGCGGCCCGCGTCGAGGCCGTCGGCTGGACCCGGTCCGCGGACTGAACCGCGGGGCGGGTCAGTCCTGTACGAGGCAGAAGGGATGCCCGGCCGGGTCCGCGTAGACCCGCCAGCCGCGCCCGTCCGATCCGTCGAGCAGGGTCCCGCCGGCCGCGAACACCTCCTCCTGTGCCCGGTCCAGGTCCGCGACGCCGAGGTCCAGGTGGAACTGCTGCGGCCGGCTCGGGTCGGGCCAGCTCGGGGGCACGTGGTCCGGCGCGCGCTGGAAGGCGAGCACCGGACCGGACGGCGTGTGGAGGGTCGACCAGTCCTCGTCGAGGGACCAACGCCGGTCCGGCCGGTCGACGTTGCCGCCCAGCAGCGACCGGTAGAAATCGGCGAGCACGCGCGGCTCGGGACAGTCCAGGACCACGCACTGCAGTTCAGCGATCATGTCCTGGATCGTCGCACGCCCGAGCGGCCGGCCTGCCGGTGGCGCGTGCGACGATCCTGGACATGATCGCCTCGCTCGACGCCCTGTTGCCCACCACCGGCACGCACCGCTCGACCACCTACGCCGACTGGGTCGCCGCCCACGACCCGGGCGCCGCCGAAGCCGCGCGCGACCTGGTCGACGGCATGGGCACCGAACTGGGCCGGTCCCGGGCCAAACCGGGCCGGTTCGTCGACACGATGACGGCGTGGGCGCGCCGGCTGCCGCCCGCCCACCTGCCGTGGTTCTGGGACACCGTGGGCCACCGGCTGATCGGCCACGGGAGCCGTCCGGGCGGCCGGGCCTACGCGGCGGCCCGCGCGGCCGAGGACCGCCACGGGCTGCCGGTGGACGCCGCCTACCGCCGGGCCAACGCCCTGCTGTTCGCCAGGGGCGGGGCCATGCCGGCCAAGGAGTTCGGGGCGCACCAGCGGTTCCTCGCCGAGACGTCGGAGCCGGCCGCGGCGCACACGCACCTGGAGGCGTTCCTGACCGCGTGGGCCGGCTCCGCGGCGGACCTCCCGGCGGATCTGGTGCGGCGGGTACGGGCCTCCGCGAAGGCCGCCGGGCTCGGAACCGGGGAGGTCGCCCGGCTGGTGGGCGCGATCCTGTCGGTCACCCGGAGGAAGTCGGTGCCGGACGCGCTGCTGACGGCCGCCGCCCCGGTCCTGGCGGCCCATCCCCCGGCGGACGCCGTGGCCGCGGGGCTGGTGGAGGTCTTCCCCGACGGGGCCACCGACGGCGGGGCGTGGCTGCGGATGCTGATCGCCTGTGGTGCGACGGAGGCGATGGAGGCCGGGCGGGTGGTCCCGGAGGGCGGCCCGGCCCAGTGGGTCGGCGGCTTCGTCCGCATGTACCAGTACGCGGCGCAGTCGGGCGGCGGCGTCGCCCGGCAGCCGCTCCCGGCGGAATTCCTGGACCTGGTGGGCCGGTTGGGGCCGCGGCTGCGGGCGGCGGGCGTCCCGGTCGCGGTGCACACCACCCGGTACCACCACCACGGCTTCGACGCGGACGTGCTGGACGCGTGCCTCGCCGCCGGGGTCCCGGTCGTCGATCCCGGGCCGGAGGTCCGGATGCGCTTCTGGGGCACGGACTCCCGCCGGGACCTCGCCGCGCTCGCCGCCGACCCGGTGTTCGGCCCGCGGCTGGAGGGAACCGTGCATGCGGGCCTGAGGCCCAGGTGGCAGGCGGGACCCGCGCGGGCCGGGTCGGCGGTGACGCTGCTGCCGGGCAACGAGGGCATCGCCCAGGGGGTGGCCGTACGCGTCGGCAGGCTCGTCGACACGGTCGCGGGCGGCGGCATGGCGGGGGCGGAGGAGGCCGTGGCCGAGCTGGAGACCCTGCTGGACCGGCCGACGGCCTCGGCGCTCGGCGGGATCGGCGACGCCCTGGCCGGGGCGGGCGCCGCGGGAGCGCTGCGGCGCTCGCTGGCGGCCGGGCTGCCGGAGGAACTGGCCTGGCCGGCCCTGGAGTCCGTGTACGCGCGGTTCGCGGCGGACGCCGGCCCCGAGGAGGCGGGGGCGACGCTGCCCGGGGTGGCGGGGGTGACCTCGACCTGGCCGGTGCTGACGGTGTTCGGACGGGACCGGGCGGTCGCCGTCGCCCCCGACGGGGTGCGGGGCTCCTGCCGGTTCACAGTGCCCGAGGATGCGGCCATGTACGCGGTGCACTACGTGGGCGGCTCCTTCCTGGTGAGCTGGACCCCCGGGAACCGCCACCACTGCGAGTCCGCTTTCTGGGCCGACCGCCCCGACGAGCCGTTCACGCCGGACGAGACCGGCGGGCTGGTGCCGTGCGGCGGCAGTCTGGACGGCGCGTACGGCTTCCAGTTCGAGACGGCCGATGGCGGCGGGCGGCACGGCGGGCACCGGGTGCTGCGCCCGGGCGGCCGCGAGGGCATCCACCGGGACGAGCTGCAGCTCGGCGACGGCTCGCGGATCTGGACCAACGCCGTCTTCGGACGGCGCCCCTGGGAGCTCGTCGACCCGGTCACCGGGGAGGCGCGCGGCGCGGTGGCGCTGCCCGACTTCCCCGGCCGGGCCGCGAACCCCGATCCGGCCGCGGAGCCGTCCGAGGCGGGCATGGCCCTCGACGTGGAGGCCCTCCAACTGGCGCCGCTGCCCGCGGGGCTGCCGGGCTCCCCGCTGGGCAGCCGCGACGGCCTGGTCGGGACCCGCGTCCTCTTCCGTACGGGGCACCGCGCTCCGGCGCCCGACCACTACCTGGTGGAGAGCGTGGACGGGCGCAGCGCCCGGTTCGACATCGACCGGGCGGGCCAGCAGCCGTGGGGACTGTGGGCCCCGCCCGAGGGCGCGGCGCAGGACGTGGTCCTCGCCGAGGCGCAGACCCTGACGGGCGTGCGCGCGTACACGGCCGACGGGATGCTGCTGTGGGAGCTGGACGGGCACCCCAAGCCCGGGGCGTCGCGGGGCACTCCGGCCCGCCGGGTCACCGTGTCGGGGGGCGCGGCCCTGCCGCCGGCCTTCTGGTACCTGCTGCGCACCCGGGACGCCGCGGGCTCGCGGGCGCTGCGGGCCGTGGGTTCCGCGGCGGCGCAGGCGTTGTTGGAGGCCGCTCTCGACGGTCCGGGCGCGCTGCGCGCGGCCGTGGCCCGGGAACTGCCGGACGTCACCGACCCGGTGCTGGCCCGGGCCGTGGCGGCGGTGGCCGGGCGGGCCGCCCGGGTGGAGGAGCGGCGGCGGGCCCTGCACCGGCGGGTGAGGCTGTTCCTGGAGGCGCCCGCGGCCCGGCCGCGCCGCCCGGCCCCGGACACCGAGCTGATGCCCGCGCTGTTCGGGCTGGTCGCGCACGGCGAGGGGGGTGCGTGGCGGCGTACTGCCGACGTGGTCCTGCCGGCGACGCTGAGTGCGCTGGCCGCCGACGGCGCCTGCCTGGCCGGGACGATCGTGGAGGAGGTGCGGCGGCTTTCGCCGCCGGCGCCGCCGCACGACTGGTCGCAGCTGCTGGGCTCGATCGACGCCGCCGCGTGGCGGGCGGCGGTGGCGCCGACGCCGGACGGGGAGCGGGCCGCTCTGCTGGCGCTGCTGGACACGTGGGCGGACCAGCCCGTCGCGCGTGCGGGCGGCCGGTGGTGGGTGGGCCGGGCACCGGCCGAGGTGCTGGACGCGCTGCGGGCCGGTGGGATCGCGGTCGCGTCCGCGCCCGTTCGGGCGGGCGGGTCGCAGTGCTGGTTCGTGGCGCCCGCCGCCGGCGGTCCGGAGGGCGGGGACGCGGTGCCGGCCGCGGTCGCGCAGGCGCGGCTCGTCACCGTGGACCGGAAGGACGCCGCCCGGCTGCGCGCCCTGGTGGCCGCGGTCGAGGCGCACGGGCCGGTGCCGCTGCCGGAGTCGGCGGCCGCGCGCTTCGCCGAACTGACCGGCGTGCGCGCGGCCGTGGCCCGGCTGGTGGTGGCCGGTCTGATCGGCCGCCCGGACCGCGATGAGCAGCGCGCCCTGGCCCGCCGGGCCCCGTACCGGGCGACGCCGATGACGGCCGAGTCGTACGAGGTGCTGCGCGAGCTGCTGGGGTCCGCCGGCCGGCGTGCCGTACTGGCGGCGGCCCTGCCCGCGGACCCGGAGGAGCTGTGGCGCCCGGGCGGGGTCGAGGCGGCCGTCGAGCGGATGGCCGGGGTGTGGCAGGAGTTGCTCGGGACCGGGTCGCCGGTGCACGAGGAGGCGGCCGACGCCCTGGAGGCGGATCTCGGGCTGCCGGAGGTGTGGGCCCGGCGGCTGGCCGGCGGCTACGGGGCCGCCGCGGACTCGACCGTGGAGGCGGCCGGCTGGGAGCTGGCGGCCACGCGGTACGGGGGCCGGGTGGAGGTCCGGGCGGTTCCCCCGGCGGGATCCGAACTGCCGCGCCGCACCCCGGTGGGTCTGGCGATCGGGCAGATCGCGAGCGCGCTGGTGTGGGGGTGGACGGACCGGCCCGTCGGTGATCCCGCGGTGGCCGGTGCGGCGGACCTGTACGAGCGGTTGCGCGCCGAACTGGACCGGCCGGACATGCTGCTGGCGCTGCCCGGGGGGTGCGTCGCGGACAGCACGGTGCCGATCGCGGAGCAGTTCGGCCCCGCACGGCTGCCGGTGGCGGAGGACCCCCGCGAGGAGAACGGGACGCCGCCGGTGACGGCGTACGACTGCGGTCCGCTGGTGGTGTGCGCGCCCGGCGGTACCGCCTTCCTGCGGCCTGCTCGGGCCCACGACCCCGAGGTGCGGGAGCGGATCCGCGCGGTCACCGGCCTGACCGACGCAATGGACCGGGCGGCGCTGCTGCTGGCCGGCGGCGGGTTGGAGCGGATGATGCGCCGCGCGGGCTCGGGGGCGGTGGCGGTCGGCGCGTACGAGGCGGACCCCCGGCAGTCCTGCCCGGAGCTGGTCGCTCGGGTGGCGGGCTCGCTCGGGGCCGGCGCGGACGCGGCGGCGCTGTACCTCCAGTTGGCGACGCTGGCCGCGCCCACCGACCGCAACGTGCGGCGGTGGAACGGCTGGTCGGCCAAGCAGCACGCGGCGGCGCGGGGCGAACTCCTCGCCGCGGGCGCGGTGGTGGAGGCGAAGCGGGCGCGGGCCGGCCGGACGGTGTTCCTGCCCGGGGAGTGGACCGAGCTGAAGGCCCCGCACCTGCCGCTGGAGACGGTGAAGCTGGCGAGCCACCTGGCGTCGCCGCTGTGGCGCGGCGAGGTCCTGGCCCCGTTCGTCCGACTGCTGCCGACGGCGCCGCTGCACGAGCTGTTCGCGCAGGCGTGGGCGCGGACTTCGGGCGGTGCCTGAACAGAGAATCGTGCCCCTCAGGAGCGTGCGATTCAAGCCGTGTGAAGGGGTGTATTTTCGGCCACGCCGGGCGTAGCGTGTGCACACTCCACCAGGAGGAACGCACCGGCCCTCCCGCCTTGATCCCGCCGGCGCGTACCGATGGAAGAGCCCCGCCACCACATCCCCCGGTGTGGCGGGGCTCTTCTGCGTCCGGCCGGTACGTCAGGCCGGCGCGTCAGGCCGGGTCCGCCAGGGCCGCGGCGAGCATCCGGCGGGCCACGGCGGTCAGTTCGGCCAGGTCCGGGGCCGGGCGGGAGCGGGCCAGGGCGCCGGCCAGCCGGTCGTAGAGAAGCCCCTCGGTCCAGGCGACGAGCAGTTCGGCGGCCTCTTCGGGCCGCTCGGACCCGAGGGCCGCGGCGATGCCCGCGGCCCGGACCCGGGCCCCCTGGCCCGCCCGGTGGAGATCGGCCTGCAGCTCCGGGTTGCGTGCCGCCTCCAGGCTGAGTTCGAAGCGGGCCAGCTGGCGCTCGCGCCCCACCGTCAGCCAGCGGTACAGCAGCCCGGCCAGCGCGGCCGCGGCCGCGTCCCGGTCCGGCGCCACCGCGAGGGCGGGCGGGGCCGCCCCCAGGGGACTCCCGCCGTCCACGTCCGCGAGGTCCAGCTCGGCCAGCCGTTGGTAGCAGGCCGCGATCAGCGCCGTCCTCGTGCGGAAGTAGTACGAGGTGCTGCCCGCGGGCAGCCCCGCGGCGCCGTCGACCGCGCGGTGGGTCAGGCCCCGGAGACCGGCGGCGGCCACGAGGCCGATCGCCGTGTCGGCAATCAGCGTCCTGCGATCCGCAGGGGGAGGGGTGGACATCGGGTCACTCTACAGCTGTAGAGTGAATCCGTCGCCCTCTACAGATGTAGAGGCCCGGAGGAAGGCAGGGATCCGCCATGTCGGCAGTTCAGCGTCACGCGGTCGTCGCAGGGGCGGGGATCGGCGGACTCACCGCCGCCCTGGCCCTGCACCGCAAGGGCTGGCGGGTGACCGTGTGCGAGCGGGCCCCCGGCCCGGCCGCCGCCGGTGCCGGGATCGTCCTCGCCCCCAACGCGCTGCGCGCTCTCGACACCATCGGCTTCGACATCGGAGCCGCGGCGGGGCGTGCCCTGCCGGCCGCCATGGGCCTGCGCCGCCCCGACGGCCGCTGGCTGAGCCGCGCCGACACCGCGGCCCTGGCCATCCGCTACGGCGGCCCGCCGCTCGCCCTGCACCGCTCGGCCCTCGCCGACGCCCTGACCGCCGTGCTCCCCGCGGGGACGGTCCGCCACGGCATCGAGGTCACCACCGTCGACGACGCCGACGGCTTCCCGGTGGTCCGCACCACGGCCGGCGACCTCGACGGCTCGGCCGACCTCGTGATCGCCGCGGACGGCATCCACAGCCCGCTGCGCCGCCGGTACTTCCCGGACCACCCGGGCCTGCGCCACAGCGGGGAGACCGCCTGGCGCACCGTCCTGCCGGCCGCCGCGAGCCCGGCCGGGGCGGCGACCGCCGAGACCTGGGGCCGCGGCGAGCGCTTCGGCGTGGTCCCGCTCGCCGACGGCAGGACCTACGTCTACGCCACCGCCGTCGCCCCCGAGGGATACCGCCCCGCCGACGTCCGCGCCGAACTCCTGCGCCGCTACGGCACCTGGCACGACCCGATCCCGGCCCTGCTGGAGCGGATCGACCCGGCGGCCGTGCTCCAGCACGACCTGTACGACCTGGCGGCGCCGCTCCCCCGCTTCCACCACGGGCGCCTGGCCTGGCTCGGCGACGCCGCCCACGCCATGACCCCCAACCTCGGCCAGGGCGGATGCCAGGCCGTCGAGGACGCGGTGGTCCTCGCCCACCTGCTGGACGGGGCCGGCACCGGTGGCGTTCCGGCGGCCCTCGCCGCCTACAGCGCGGCCCGCTGCGCCCGCACCGACGCCATCCGCGTCCGGGCCCGCCGCGCGGGCCGGATCGCCGCCCTCACCCACCCCCTCGCCGTGGCCCTGCGCGACCTCGCCGTCCGCGCCACCCCGGCCGGGGTGGCGCACCGGGCGATGGACGGCCTCTTCGACGGGTTCACCCTTCCGGCCGGAATGGAGGGCGCACCCACGGGCGTTGGCACTCGTTGGTGAGGTTCGTTGACCGTTCGAAGCGAAGGCAGGCGACACCCCATGACGACCGGAATCGACTGGGACCACCCGACCGACCCGCGGGCCGGGAGCTGGCAGTTGGAGCACGTCAAGCAGTACGTGGGCTCCGGCGGCACCGAGGGCCAGTACTGGAACGGCACCCAGACCCTCCTGCTCACCACCGTCGGCCGGGTCTCCGGGAACCCCGTGCGCACGCCGCTCATCTACGGTGAGGCCGACGGCCGCTACCTGCTCGTGGCCTCCAAGGGCGGCGCGGACGAGCACCCGCTGTGGTTCCGCAACCTGACCGCGAACCCGCAGGTCCGCATCCAGGTCGGCCCGCGGATCCTCCAGGGCACGGCGCGCACCGCGGACGCCGGGGAGCGCGCCGCGTACTGGCCGGTGATGGTGGGGCACTGGCCCGCCTACGACGAGTACCAGGCCAAGACGGACCGGGAGATCCCGATCGTGGTGATCGAGCCCGCCGCGTAGGCACGCCGGCGGACCCGTCACCCCGGCCGCCGCATCACCTCGGCCGCATCACTTCCGCTGCGTCACCTCAGCCGCACGTGCGCGCCACGCGCTCCAGCTCGTCCGCCCACACGGCCGGGTCCCGCGGACCGACGTGCGGCACGGCCAGCGACCGTACGCGGAAGCGGTTGCGCGGCGTCGCCCCGTCCGCCTCGCGGATCATCAGGTCCTGGAGGGCGGGCGGGATGGCCCGGTCCTCTCCGAACCGCAGGTAGGTGCGCGGCACCCGCCCCCACCGGTCGGGCAGACCGCGGGCGTCGGCGGCGCCGATCGCCGCCGACTCGTCCGGTTCGAGGATGTTCAGGAGCGTCCGCACCTCCGCGTCCGACCAGTCGGCCGCCAGCGCGTCCTTCACCGCCGCGAAGAAGGCCGGGTCGCCCGACCGCCAGTTGACCCGGTTGACGCCCAGCTCCGGCGGGGTCTTGAAGCCGGGGATCCGGAACAGGGCGCTGGAGGCGGCCTCCGGGGTCGTCATCAGCTCCATCACCGAGCTGTGCCGCGTCGGGCAGAACGCGGACGCGTACACCAGGTGGGAGATCAGCTCGGGCACCTGGTTGGCGACCGCGTTCAGCGTCACCCCGCCCAGGCTCTGGCCGACCAGGACGACCGGGCCGTTGCGGTGCGCGGCGCGCACGGTCCCGACGACGTGGGCCGCGAAGTCCGCCAGCGTCACGGCACTGATCGGCGACGGCTCCGTGGCCAGCCGCTCCAGGTCCTGCGGGGTCTGGTAGGAGACGGGGAAGTAGGCGCCGGGCCCGTGGCCGGGCAGGTCCACCGCGACGGCCCGGTGCCCGCGCAGGCCCAGCTCCCGCAGGACCGGGCCCCAGCCGTAGGAGTTGCTTCCGGAGCCGTGGACGAGGACGAAGACGGGTGCGCCCCGTCCCCGCGTGTCCGCCGTCGCGGCGGAGGCCCCCGCGCCCACCGCCGCGACCGCTCCCGCTCCGGCGACGGCCGCCCTCAGGACCCCGCGCCGTGACCGCCCGCCGGAACGCTCCGCGCCACGGATGTCACCCACACCACTCACGTTACGCATGAGTAACACCCTAGGCACGGACTCGCCCATGACCGGCCGGTTTCGGACAGGCCGCGACGGCCGTACCCCCTAACGCCCCAGCACCGCCATCGCCGCGTTGTGGCCCGGAACGCCGCTGACGCCGCCGCCGCGGACCGCGCCCGCGCCGCACAGCAGGACGTTGCGGTGCGCCGTCTCCACACCCCACCGGCCGCCGCCCTCGTCCGCGTAGGGCCAGGACAGGTCGCGGTGGAAGATGTGGCCGCCGGGCAGCCGCAGTTCGCGCTCCAGGTCCAGCGGGGTCTTCGCCTCGATGCAGGGGCGGCCGTCCGCGTCGAAGGCCAGGCAGTCGGTGAGCGGCTCGGCCAGGTGGGCGTCGAGCTGCGCGAGGGTGGCCGTCAGCAGCACCTCGCGGGCCTGCTGGTTGTCGTGCCCGAACAGCCGGGCCGGGGTGTGCAGGCCGAAGAGGGTGAGCGACTGGTAGCCCTGCTCGACCAGTTCCGGCCCGAGGATCGTCGGGTCGGCCAGCGAGTGGCAGTAGATCTCCGAGGGCGGTACGGACGGCAGTTCACCGGACGCGGCCTCCGCGTAGGCCCGGGCGAGCTGCTCGTACCCCTCGGCGACGTGGAAGGTCCCGCCGAAGGCCTCTCGGGGGTCGACGGCCGTGTCCCGCAGCCGGGGCAGCCGGCGCAGCAGCATGTTGACCTTGAGCTGGGCGCCCTCGGGGGCCGTCGCCCGGTCCTGGGCCGGGGCCTCGCCGAGGAGTTCGCCCAGCGCCTGGGGCGAGGCGTTCACCAGCACGGTACGGCCGACGACGCGGCCCTCGCCGGTCGCCGTACGGAACACCACCTCGGCCGGGCCGACCCCGTCGGTGTCGATCCGCAGCGCCTCGTGGCCGGTGGCGATCTCCGCCCCGGCCTTGGTCGCAGCCGCCGCCAGGGCGTCGGTCAGGGCGCCCATGCCGCCGACCGGAACGTCCCAGTCCCCCGTCCCGCCGCCGATGACGTGGTAGAGGAAGCAGCGGTTCTGGGCCAGGGAGGGGTCGTGCGCGTCCGCGAAGGTGCCGATGAGGCCGTCCGTCAGGACCACCCCGCGGACCAGGTCGTCGGCGAAGTGCCGCTCCACCGCCTGTCCCAGCGGCTCCTCGAACAGCATCCGCCACGCTGCCTCGTCGTCGATCCGGGCCCGCAGCTCCGCCCGCGTGGGCAGCGGTTCGGTCAGGGTCGGGAACACCGTGCGGGCGACCCGCCCGGTGGTCTCGTAGAAGCCGCGCCAGCTCTCGTACTCGCGGTCCGAGCCGGTCAGCCGGGCGAAGGACGCCCTGGTGCGCTCCTGGCCCCCGCCGACCAGCAGCCCGCCGGGCCGCCCGTCGCGCTCGGTCGGCGTGTACGAGGAGACCGTGCGCCGACGCACCGCGAAGCTCAGTTCCAGGTCGCGCACGATCTTCCCGGGCAGCAGGGAGACCAGGTACGAGTACCGCGAGAGGCGGGCATCGACGCCCACGAAGGGTCTGCTGGAGATCGCCGCCCCGCCGGTGTTGCCGAGCCGCTCCAGTACCAGCACCGAGCGGCCGGCTCGGGCCAGGTAGGCGGCTGCCACCAGACCGTTGTGCCCGCCGCCCACGATCACGTCGTCGTACACGTCCCGCCCGAAGGTCGTCATGGCTCTTGGTAGCACACCTGGCCGAGCCGCTCCAGACAGTGGGCCTCGTCGGCGTGGGCCAGCACCGTCTCGGGATGCTCGTCGCCCAGCGACCGCTCGCGGATGCCGGACAGGTCCCGGTAGATCGGCAGGGCCTCGTCCCAGCGGCCCAGCCGGCCCAGGCCGACGGCGAGTTCCCGGCGGCTGACCAGGGTGTCCGCGTGTTCGGCACCGAGCACCTCGGCCCGTACGGCGGCCACTTGGCGGGCCTCGGCCACCGCCTCCTCCCAGCGGTCCAGGCGGCCCAGGTTGACGCCGAGGACGTGCCGGGCGCGCAGCGTCTCCGGGTCGGTCGCCCCGTAGGCGCGGGTGCGGTCGCGGACCAGGGCCCGGAAGAGGTCGAGGGCCTGGGCGCTGCCGCCGGTGCGGCCCAGCGCGATGCCGACCTCGTAGCGGGCGGCCAGGGTGTCGGGGTGGTCGCGGCCGAGGACGCGTTCCCGTGCGGCGGCGACCTCGCGGAAGCCGGCCAGGGCCTCCTGCCAGCGGTCGAGGCGGCCGAGTACGTACGCCGCCTCGTACCGGGTCAGCAGGGTGTCCGCGTGCTCGGCGCCCAGGACGGCCGCCCGGTCCGCGGCGACCGCGACGGCCGTGGTGTGGGCGTCCGCGTACCGGCCCAGCGCCCGCAGGGCGCAGGCCAGGTTGTGGCGGCAGCGCAGCGTGTCGGGGTGGAGCTGGCCCATGGTCCGCTCGCGGGCGACGAGCACCGCGCGGTAGACGTCGTGCGCCTCCTGGTGGCGGCCGAGCCGGCCCATCTCGTACGCCGCCTCCTGGCGGGCGGCGAGGGTGTCGGCATGGTCCGGGCCGAGGACCCGGGCGCGCCCGTCGGCCACGGCCGCGTACACGGAGAGCGCCTCCTCGGGGCGGCCGGCGCGGCTGAGGGTGTGGGCGCGGGCGTGGCCGGCCGCGAGCGCGTCCGGGCCGGTCTCCCGCGGGCCGGCCGGGCGCGGGAACCCGTACGCCGCGGTGAGGCGCGGGTCCTCGGCGGGCGCGGGGCGCACGATGGTGCCGTGCCGCTCGCCGCCGGGACTCAGGACGGGCTGCTCGCCGCTGGGGCGCAGGACGGGCTGTTCGCCGCTGGGGCGCACGGCCGTCCAGGAGCCGGTGAGGACGGCCCACTGGCCGCTCGCCGGGCGGGCCTCGATGCCGGCCTTGCGGCCGGCGGTCATGCCGCGGGCCCAGTCCGGGAGCGGGGCGGCGGCGCCGGGCAGCCCGCCGGGGCCGAGCCGGGCCTCCACGAGCCTGCGGTGCACCTGGCGGGCGTCCTGTGGGCGTTCGTCCGGGCACTTGGCCAGCAGGTCCAGGACCACCTGCTCGAAGTACCCGGGCAGCTCGGGGCGGTGCTCGCGCAGCGGCACCGGGGCGGTGTCGCGGTGGCCGATGAGCACCGACCAGGAGTCGCCGAGGTCGAAGGGCGGGGCACCGGTGGCGATCTCGTACAGGACGCAGCCGAGGGAGTAGAGGTCGCTGCGGTGGTCTACCTCGCCGCCCGCGATCTGCTCGGGCGACATGTAGTGCGGGGTGCCCATGGCCATGCCGCCGCCGGTGAGCTTGGCGGTGAAGCCGATGTCGTGCGCGAGCCGGGCGATGCCGAAGTCGCAGATCTTCACGGTGCCGTCGACGAGTCGCATGATGTTGGCCGGTTTCAGGTCCCGGTGGACGACACCCTGGTCGTGGGTGTAGCCGAGGGCGGCGGCCATCTGCTCGGCGATGTCGACGACCACGTCCACGGGGAGGGGGCGGGTCTCGTTGTCCTCCATCAGCTGGCTGAGGTTGCGGCCTTCGAGCAGCTCCATGACGAGATAGAGGGGGCCGCCGGCAGCGCTGTCGTCGCCGAAGTCGTGCACGACGGTGACGCCGCGGTGCTGGAGGGAGGCGGCCACGCGCGCCTCGCGCCGGAAGCGCTCGCGCAGCACCTGCGTGAAGTGGGCGTCCTGATCGGCGCCGATCGGCTTGAGGCACTTCACGGCGACCTGCCGGCCCAGCGATTCGTCCCGGGCGCGCCATACCTCGCCCATGCCGCCGCGCCCGATCAGATCGAGCGACCGGTACCGGCCCTGGATCAGTCTGGACTCCGCCATGTCTTAAAGTCGCCCCCGTTGTCGCGCTACGCCCTCCCCGGCCGGTCCAGTATGGCCGCTGATGTACGCAGTGTGTACGGAGAGGGGCGGCTCCCGGGACCCATGCGACGCATCGCTTTCAAGATGTGACCTGGAGGCAGCTGCCAGCGCAGACCTGCGGGAATGCTGCGCAGCACGCGTCCCGTGAGGCGCAGGCGCCGGGTGATGCTGCGCGGGGCGGGAGCGGGCCGCCCGTACAGCTGGTGCGCCCAGCCGGGGAGGGAACCGTACGCGAGGCCGGCGAGCGGGCGCCACAGCAGGTTTCGGCCAGGGACCAGGAGGGGATGGACGGGCGGGCCGCGCAGGAAGTCGTCCACGGCGAGGGCGTCGGGGCCGGCGGCGAGCTCGGGGCGGACCTCCTCGAAGTAGGCGGCGAGCCGGGCGGTGTCGGCGGGGACACCGGCCGGGTCGAGGCCGACAAGGCGTGCGTTGACACGGTTCTCGTCGACGTAGCGGTCGGCCTGGGCGGGAGTGAGCACGATGCCCGATCGGCGCAGGACGTGCAGGAAGCTGTCGATCTGCGCGCAGTGGATCCACAGCAGCAGCTCGGGATCGTCGACGGGGAAGGTGCGGCCGGTGGCCGGATCGGTGGCTGACAGCCTGCGGTGGATGGCGCGGACCCGACCACCGGCGCGCTCTGCGGCCTCGGTGGTGCCGTAGGTGAGGGTGCCGACGAAATCGGCGGTGCGCAGCAGCCGGCCCCAGGCGTCGCGCCGGAAGTCGGAATTCTCCATGACGCCCCGGACGGCGCGCGGGTGGAGGGCCTGGAGGTAGAGGGCGCGGACCCCGGCGATCCACATCATCGGGTCGCCGTGGCACTGCCAGGTGACGGACTCGGGGCCGTACAGCCCCGGATCGGCTCCGGCTGCCGTCCCGGGTCCGGGCCCGGGTCCGGGTCCGGTCGCGGTGTTCGCCATCCCGTACCTCCCCGTCGCAGGCGCCCGGCGGCTCCAGCCTACCGAGACGGGCGCCCGCGGGGCAGTGCTCGGGCCGCGGGGCCGCCCGTACGGGGACCTGCGCGCGGCGGCGGCCGGGCGCCTCCCCGAGGGGGTCGGGCCTCCCCGAGGAGGCGGCCGGCGGCATAGAGTTGCGGCGTGCAGCTCTACACCATCGGCGAGGCCGCCCAACTCCTCCGCGTCAGCACCGACACCGCCCGCCGCTGGGCCGATGCCGGCCGCTTCCCGACGCGGCGGGACGGCACCAGGCGGATGGTGGAAGGCAGGCACCTGGCCGCCTTCTGTGTGGAACTCGCCCGGGAGCCCGCCGAGGACGACGGCGAGGTGGCGACCTCCGTCCGCAACGCACTGCCCGGCATCGTCACCGCGGTGACGCTCGGCGAGGTCGCCGCCCAGGTCGAGATCCAGGCGGGACCCCACCGGGTGGTCTCCCTGCTGACGCGCGAGGCGGTCGAGGAACTCGGACTCGCGGTCGGGGTCCGGGCCGTGGCCCGCGTGAAGTCCACCAGCGTCCACATCGACGTGGACTGAGCTCTCCGGCCGGACGGTCAGGGACGGGTCACCCAGGTCACCGCCCTGTCGGAGTTGTTGTTCCGCTTCGGGTCCGGCGTACGGGAGTGGACCTCGGCGGTCGCGATGACGACGGGCCGCTGGGCGGCCCGCACCGTGACGTGGAAGACCCTCAGCTGTCCGGCGCCCAGGGCCTCGATCCGCCGGCTCACCCGGTTGGCGGCGCTGCGGTCGGCGGCCGGAGCGGTGCCGGTGACCTGTGCCCCGCGCGGCAGGTTCAGTGTGACCACCGTGTCCGCCGCGGCGAAGGGCCCGTTGTTCGTCACCGTGACGGTGTAGGTGTACTGATCGCCTTCCCGTACGGTGGCCGGCGCGCCCAGGCTGACCGCCAGGTCGGCCCTGGGCCGGCCGGCACCGACCTCGATGCGTCCGACGCGGTCTCCGACGATCTCGGTGAACCACATGCCGCCGTCGGGTCCCGCCGTGATCCGGGCGGGGAAGCTCGCCGGGGCGGGCAGCGGGTAGTGGGCGAACCGGCCTGCGGGGGTGATCCGGCCGATGCCGTTCCCGAGCTGCTCGGTGAACCACAGATTGCCGTCGGGGCCTGCGGCGATCCCGTCCGGGCCGCTGTCGGCGGCGGGCAGGTCGTACTCGGTGACGGCTCCGCCGGTGGTGATCCTCCCGATCCGGTTGCCGAAGAGCTCCGTGAACCACAACGCGCCGTCGGGACCCGCGGTGATGACGTCCGGGCCGCTGTCGGGGTGCGGCAGGTCGTACTCGGTGACGGCTCCGCCGGTGGTGATCCTCCCGATCCGGTTGCCGAGGATCTCGGTGAACCAGAGGTTGCCGTCGGGGCCGGTCACGATGCTTTCCGGACCGCTGCCCTCGTGGGGCAGGGCGTACCGGGTGATGACGCCCGCCGTGGTGATCTTCCCGATCCGGTCGCCGGGGTCCTCGGTGAACCACAGGTTGCCGTCCGGACCGGCGGTGATGGCGAAGGGCTGGCCGCTGCCCGGGGGCAGGTCGTACTCGGTGATGGCGCCGGCCGTGGTGATCTTCCCGATCCGGCCGCTGACGTCCGTGAACCACAGGTTGCCGTCGGGGCCCGCGGTGATCCCGAGCGCGTCGTTGGCGACGCCGGGCAGCTGGAACTCGGTCAGCTTCCCGGAGGGAGTGAGCCGGCCGATCTTCCTGGTGCCCGTCTCGCTGAACCAGAGGTTGCCGTCGGATCCCGTGGCGATGCCGCTCGGCGCGCTGCCGGGGGCCAGCGGGTACTCGGCGATGTCCCCGACCGCGGCACGGACGGGGGCGGGGGCCGGGGCGGCTGCCGAAGTGGCGGGCGGACCGGCCAGGCCCAGGAGGAGGGCGGCGGCCAGCGGGAGGGCCCACCGCGCGCGGCGGTTTCGGGCGGCGGGGGGCGGGGGCCCGCCCGGGGTGCGGGGGGTCATCGGCGGCAGACCTTTCGGCCGGGGTTCGGGGGCAGGCCCGTCATCGGGCGAGACCTCGCCGACGGGTCCGGGCACTGTCGGGCGGCGCGTGAGGTCGCGACAGCGGCGCGCTCCGGCACGCCGGAGCATGCGCGCACTGCAGCGTAGGGGCCGGGTGACGGCATGTCAGTCCGCCCCGCCGGGCCGGCCCCGGCCGGGCAGTCCCGGCAGTCCGGCAGTCCGGCCTAGGTCCTGTCCGGCGGATCTTGTGACTGTCTGCTTGTCCGGTCGTTAGGTCGGGCATGGGGCGGGGTGATCTGACGAATGCGGAGTGGGTGCGGCTTGAGGCGCATCTGCCCGCCGCCGGCCTGCGCGGTGG
>NZ_SSBM01000051.1:0-36814 GCF_004795115.1 Streptomyces sp. A0592 | reverse complement strand
CCCCAGCACGGGCCGAGGCAGCAACGGCTGCACGAGTTCCCACTCAGCGTCCGACAGTTCATGGCGACGTATCACCCGACCATGATCCACAACGCAAGATCACTTTGACGACAGACCCTAGGGCGCGGGCGTCCGTTCCGGATCCGGTTCCGCCATGGTGCGGCGGGTCTGCGCCTTCAGGCTGTCCGGCAACACGCGGTGGGTCAGCTCCTGCGCCTCGGTCTTCCATGCCCCCGCGACGATCTGTCCCAGCCGGCCGTCATCGTCTCGCAGCCCTGCACGGCCCCTGGGCCGGATCATCTGAGCGGTCCCTCACGCAGAGCTCTCCTCCAGGAGGTGCAGCACCGCTCCCTCCGCAGCGCCGTGGGTGGCGGGCTTGCCGAATAGGCCGTCCTTGCCCAGCTCACCGAGGGCAGGGGCGATGGTCTCCCCCTCCTCATAGAGCTCGATGACCCGAGGGTCTATGTAGGAGGCCTGGCAGACGGCAGGCGTGTTCCCCAGGTATGCGCTCACCTCTCGAACGGCGCGTGCCACGACCCTGCCACGCCGGGCACGGGAGGAACCGGACGTGGTCTCGGAGACCGCCAGCGCGACCGCGGCCAGCACGGTGGCGTACCAGGTCCTGAAATCCTTTGCCGTCACGTCCTGACCCGACCGCTCGTGCAGGTAGGCGTTCAGGTCCTCGGCGTGGACCTCGTGCCATGCCCCGTGCTCCCAGTAGGCGAACAGCCTCGGGTTCGGGTCCTTGCGCCGGAGCAGTGCCCGGATCACCGCATGGGCCTGCTCGTCCACCAGCGTACGGGTGACGGTTCTTCCGGATTTGGCCGGAAAGTGCAGTCGGATTTCTCCGCCACGGCAAGCAGCGTGCTCCCGCAACAGCGTGGTGAGTCCGAAGCTGCCGTTGTCCCGGGCGTAGCGTTCGCCGCCGATCCGCAGGAAGCCGAGGTCGAGCAGCCTGGTCACGCAGGCCAGCACACGGATGCGGGACAGGCCGCGCCCTGCGAGGTCCCCCGTCACGCGTTCCCGAAGGTCGGGCAGGGCACGGGCCACGTGTTGGACGTGCTCGTGTTTGGCGGCGTCCTGCTGCTCACGGAACCGCGGGTGGTAGAGGTACTGGCGCCGGCCCGCCGCATCCGTCCCCACGGCCTGGATGTGGCCGTTCGGCCACGGGCATATCCAGACGTCCTGCCACGCCGGGGGGATGACGAGCGCGCGGACCCGCTCCCGGGCAGGCTCTGGCAGGCTCAGGCCGTGCGCGTCCAGGTACCGGAAGCCGCGTCCATGGCGTATTCGGCGCCATCCAGCCGCGTTCGGATCGCTGGTCCGCAGCCGCACGGCGGTCAGTCCGCGCCGGCGTGCGCCTGGGTCCGCAGGGTCGATGCCTGCCCCGAGCAGTCATAGGGAAGGGGCGGGAACCGGTGCCCGCGAACATCTGTGCTCTTGCTCCAGAGATGTTCCGTGCCACAGTCACAGGCGTAGATACCGCTCTGAGACGCGGCCTCCCGCGGTTTCCACTGGTCTGTTCCGTTCATGCCCGGCGCCTACCCGCAGGCAGCTGAGTAAGTCGGTACGAGCGGACCGGACTGGGCACGTCCGCCGCATAACGCCCTGCAGGCTCGTGTTCGCCGCTACTGGCCGGGCCGGTTGGTCGTTCGAGAGGGTAGAAGGTGCGGGTGCCCGGCCCCGACTTACTGTATCCCCGGCGCACGGCACGTTTGGGGCGAGAAGTCAGGGGCATGCGCGCAGCGTCGGACGTTGCGACCGTCCCCGTCGCCGTCGTACGAGATCCGAGGGGCTGAGGACGTGGTGGCCAAGGACACCGTGGGGTTCAGGCAGTCGGCGCGCCGGAAGACGGCCTTGATCGCCGGCCGATTCTTCGGTCCGGACGCCACGCCCCGGGAGACCGCCAATGGCGTCCCTGCCGTGGTGGCTTTCCTCGGCCTTCGGCGTGTGTGGGTTCTGACCGCCGCCGCGTTGGCCGTTCTGCTATGGCGGGCCGGCAGGCATCGCCATCGAGGCTGACGCTGAGGTCTTTTTCACCTGTGGAGGTATAGCTGGGGGCAGACAGGGCAGCGGCATAGGTGAGGGCACGGAGGTGAGCAGGATGGCCACAGGCAAGAAGATCAAGAACACCGGCAAGAGCGTGAAGGGGAAAGTCAAGGAAACGACCGGCAAGGCCGTCGGAAACGAGAGCCTGGAGCTCAAGGGCAAGGCCGAGCAGACGGCGGCTGACGCCAAGCAGGCCGGCCAGAAGGCCAAGGACACCCTGACCTGACCTGATGAATTCCCGGCGTCGGATGCGTCCGTGGGTGCCGCCGTCCCATTCTCGGGACGGCGGCACCCTCTTGTCGCGAGGCGGGACTGCTATTCCAAGATCGTGATCGAAGGCTCGGAGCACTCCCCGGTCAGTAAGCTCGAGTCGAATGCCGCGTCCTCGGTTTGTTGCCAGACGCGAACGTACTTGCTTCTTGCCGCCCAGGCACCGAGGTCCGCGGTATCGGCGCTGTATTGCTGCCAGCTCATTCCGTGCTCGTCGGATTGGGTTGCCCAAGCTTCGGGTTTGGTCGCCCACACGGTGATGAGGGTGACGCGGCCGATCGTCTGCCGGAACGCGCTGCTGGGATGGGCCGCCTCGACAGGGGCCTGCACGGAACCCAGGCGCCGCAGTCCGAGATATGCGAGTGAGTACACCACCGCATCCCCTCCCCCGTCCCCTCTGTCAGGGTTCACGCTCACGACGTGTCCCTGGTAATAGGCCGAGTCGTACAGCCTCGCTGCAAGGTCTGACATGTCGGGCTCCCGCGCCTCCGGGCCTACACGTCACACGCGGTGCGTGCGTGCGGTTGAAGCGGTCACACCAAGCTTCCCACGGTGCGGCTCCGACGCCGAGGTGTCGACGTCCCCGCAGGTACGCCCGGGCTGCACGGGCAGACGGTGTCTCAGTCGTGCGGCGGAAGGAGGGGGCCCAGGGGGCCGAGGTCGAGATTGAGGTCTTCCAGGGTGTAGCCGTGTTCGGCACAGAGGTCGGCGAGGCTGTCGTGGAGGGCGAGGAGGGTGGCGCCGAGTTCTTCTTCCTGTTCGTCAGTGAGATCCCCGGCGTCGACGCGGCGCAGGGCCTGGCGTTCGATGAGTTGGCGCAGGAGCTCGACCACGGTGAGAACGAGCTTGAGGAGGTCTTCTCCGACGGCATCCGAGTCGGTGGTCAGACGGCGGGCGGGGCGGCAGTCGTGGGAATCCGGGGGCGCCTGAATGAGTCGGAAGGCCTGGGAGAGGTTGTCGCCGAGGTCCTGGATTCGACCGAGCCTCGGGTGCCGGGCCGGGGGGCGTTCACGGACCATGGTGTCCGCCGTCCTGCGCCCGGTCGGCGACGGTCTCGGAGCTGACGGAGACGATGAGGGCGCGCAAGGAGATGCGGACGAGGTCGATGTCGGCGATGGACAGGACGATGTCGCCGGTCAGGACCACTCCCCCGCTCAGGAGCCTGTCGAGGAGGTCGACGAGGGCGACTTGGCGGCCGGGCAGGGGCTCACCGTGTTCGCCGGCGGTCATGGCGGCGGCTCGGGAGTGCTGGCTGCCGGCATGGCGAAGGAGTAGGGGGCCCAGGGGCCGGTGACCTCGATACGCAGGCCGGGAAAGGCGCGGGCGGCGTCGGCGATGTCAGCCTGAAATTGCCCGGCCCGGTCGTCGGGGACGAGGTAGGCGTCATTGAGGACGTTCTCCTGGGGACCGGTGAGTTCGCCGCGCTGCGGCGCGTGACGGACACGCTGGGTGGCGAGCCGCGCAGCGATGGCCTCGATGGTTTCAGCGGCCTGCTCCGCCTGCTGGTACACCGCTTCGCGGGACTGGCGCTGAGCTCTGCGAGCCCGCAAGTAGGCCTTGCCCGGACTGCCGGGCGGGGCGGGGTCGGTAGGAGGGGGTTGCCCGGCGTCGGCCGTGAGGTAGATCTTCACGCCGTATTCGGTGTGGGCGCACAGCTGATCGAGGCGCAGGGTGAAGAGGTCTTGTTGGGCGGAGAGTGCCAGGCGGGCCCGGGGGTCGTCCTGGTAGACGGTGGCCAGGCGCAGGGGCAGGACGGGGGCGCGGGCGGCGACGGCCTGGACGACATCGTGGTGTGCGCGCGCGACGTGCTCGAGCCAGTCCAGGTCCTCGAAGTGGTGCTTGAGGGCGGTCTCGTTGAAGTCCTGTTCGGGTACGTCGCTGGCCACGAAGGCGATCGGTGACGGTGGGCCGGAGTTGTCGGCGGTCTCGGCTGAGGGAGGCAGGAACCTGAGCGATGCCTGGCCGATGCCGTGAAGGCTGGTGAGGGCATCGCCCAACGGGCCTGTGGGGTGGGTGACCACGTAGACGTACGTGAGGTTGCCGAGGGTGTTCACGGAGGGCTCTCCCGTCGCCGGCCGCCGGCCGGCCGGTCGTTCGTTCGCTCACGCCGGGCTACTGCTTCGTCGGCCTCTGCTTCGTCGATTCCGGCATGGCCGACCCGGCCGCGGAGGTCTTCGAGTTCGGCTCGCAGGCGGCGGTTCTCCTGCTCCAGCGGGCTTCCGGTATGCCGGGAGGACAGGGACGGGTCGTGCTCCCACCAGTCGATGCCCATCTCTTTGGCCTTGTCCACGGAGGCGATGAGGATACGGAGTTTGATGGTCAACAGCTCGATGTCGAGGAGGTTGATGCGGATGTCGCCGGCAATGACGATGCCCTTGTCCAGGACCCGCTCGAGGATGTCGGCGAGGCTGGAGGAGGACTGCCCGTATGGCATGGGCGCGCGGGAGGCGAAGCTTCCGGGGCGGCCGGGCAGAGGTTCGGTCACGGGGCCCTCCTTCTTCGACTCAGGAATGCTGCTGCCGGAACACTGCTATCTCTTCGAGTCGGTCGATCAACTCGTCCTCCTGGAGATCGAAGGTCTTCTGGTCGATCTCTCCACGGAGCAGCTGCTGTTCCAGCTCGGCCAGCCGGCGCCAGATCGGGGCGGGGTCGTAGTACTCCTCCTCGGCTTGGTCGACCACGCGCTGGGCGACCCAGGTGACAGCGCGTACTGGTGCGATGGGGAGCGTCAGCAGGTAGGTCAGGAGGCCCATGGCGTGCCCCCTTCGTGAGCGGGGTGGTTGGTTACTGGACGAAGCTGTAGGGGGGCAGCGGGCCGGAGAATCGTAGTTCGATGCCGCTGCCGATCTCCCGGGCCAGGTTGGCCTCCGCGGTGCGCAGGTCTTCCTTGCTCTCGTCGGGTACGAGGAGGGAGAGGTTGAGGAAGTCGTTGCCCGAGGACTGGTGGGCCAGGTATTCGCGGGAGAAGGGGGTGAGCGCCTCAGTGAGGCCGGCTGCCAGGGTTTCCTGCCGCACCTGCACCTCGCGGGCGATCATTTCACCCAGGGCGAGCGGGAGAGCGGGGTCCTGGTCTCCGCTGCGGATCCGGTTGTTGAGGTCGCTTGCTTCGGGAGAGTCTTGGAGGATCTGCTGCAGGAGGGGTTCTTCGTCTGCCTGCGAGACTCTGAGGTGGTATTCGGCGCAGCCTTCCAGTCGCTTGAGCGCACCGAGGTAGCTTTCCGCGTTGGAGTCGAGGACCTGACGGACCGCGAGGTCGTCGGTGGCGATGTAGCCGAATTGCAGCGGCAGGATCACCCCGTCGGCCATCAGCTGCTCCTGAACCTTCTGGTGGGCTGTGAGGTCTCGTCGTTTGGGTCGGATCTCCTCGGCGATGTCGCTGACCACCGCACACAGCGGTCCGGCGGTGACCGTACGTAGAGGGGAGGGGTCGGCACCGACGCCTACCGCACCGTCCAGGCGGTGGGGGTGCTCCTTCGCGGTGATCGAGTACACGTAGAGCGGCATCGGTCACTCCTTCTCCCGCCGTACGGGGCGCCGGGTTGCGGGGCGGCGTCTCCTGGGTGCCTCTTCTTCCGCTTCTTCCTCTTCTTCCGCTTCTCTAGACTTGGAGGATCTGCCGGTCAGGGAGTCGGTCACGGCTTCGACGGCTCCGCCGATGGCCCCCTTGGCCTTCCCGTGAGCCCCGCCCTCGAGCATGTTGCCCATGACGTCGGGCAGCTGGGCAGGGGCCTTGCGGCCTGCTTCCAGGTCGAGGCGGTTGCAGGCTTCGGCGAAGCGGAGGTAGGTATCGACGCTGGCGACCACGATCCGCGCGTCGATCTTGATGAGTTCGATGCCCACCAGGGATACGCGGACGAAGACGTCGATGACGAGCCCGCGGTCGAGGATGAGCTCCAGGACGTCATAGAGGCTGCTCGACCCGCCTCCTTGCCCTCGGGCGATGGGACTGCCGCCCTGCGGCACCATGCTCATGGCGCCTCCTTCCCCCGGGCGGCCTCGGCTCAGGTCGGCCGGTCGATCATGCCGCGGGTGTAGCGGCGGGTGCGTTCGTAGGAGATCAGCTCGCCTTCCTCGTCCAGTGCCACCCGGTAGCTGGCCAGGACGCTGGTGGTGTCCGGGATGCGCTCCAGCTCGACCACCTCCACCTGCGCCTCCCAGCCGTCCTCGGTCGGTTTGAGCGAGGAGATGGAGTCCGGGGGTCGGCCCAGTAGTTCAGCGAGCTGCTGTGCTGCGGCGCGCATCGCCGTCGCCGCGCCCATGGTTCCGGAAGGGCGCCGGGGCGTGCTGCGCCGTGGCGCTTTCCTGTCCTGCCCTTCATCGCCGGCCCCATGGGAAGAGGTCCGCCGGGGGCGTGCAGGTTCCGCTGCGGCCATAGGTCGCTCCCCTGGGAGAAGGCCTCACAGAAACAAGAATCTCACCATATCCCGGTATAAGTCTCATATCGGGGCAGAAGCCGTTCCGAGGACGGCCTTGGGCCGGACCCCTCATCGCCAGCGGGCAGCGGGAGCGTGGCGATCCGCCTGCCTGCGGGCCAAACCCAGACAGCATGCGCCCTGGCAGGGGAATGATCATGGAGGACACCACCAAGATCGCGCTCGCAGCCGCAGTGGCTGGGGGTTACATACTCGGCCGGGCGAAGAAGGGCCGCCTGGCATTCACCGTGGCGACCTATCTCGCCGGTCGACGTTTCGGGCTCGAACCCGGACAGCTACTCAAGGAGGGGGCCTCCCGACTCAAGGAGATGCCTCAGTTCGAGGAACTCGCGGAGCAGTTGCGCGGAGAAGCCCTGGACGCCGGGCGGCAGGCGCTGGCTGTCGCCGCCAATCGGAAGCTCGCCGACCTCGCCGGCCAGCTGCACGAGCGCACGCTGGAGCTCACCCGCAGCGGTCGGGACGAGGAGGAGCAGGAGGAGGAGCAGGAGGAGGACTACGGGGCAGAGGACGAAGAACCGTACGAGGACGAAGACGAGGGCGGGGAACCTTACCAGGACGAGGAGTTCGAGGAAGAGGACGAGGAGGAGTACGCCGAACCTGAGGACGAGGCGGAAGAAGACGAAGAGGAAGAGGACGAAGAGGGACCGGAGGCGGAGGCCGAAGAGACCGAGGAGGAGGAAGAGGAAGAGCCCGAAGAGGAGGAGCCGGAGGAGGAAGAGCCTCCCCCGACGCGGCACCGGACGCGCACGGCATCCCGCGCACGCGACGGCAAGACGCCCGCCCGGAAGTCCGCCAGACGCCCGGCCCCCGCGAGTAAGACGCCACCGGGGAAGAAAGCGGCCCCCGCGAGGAAGGCGGCACCGGCAAAGAAGACAGCCCCTGCGAAGAGGGCTCCAAAGGAGGCTGCGCCCGCCAAGAAAGCAGCGGCAAAGAAGTCCTCACCCGCGCGAACCGGTGGCCGGCCGGCGAAGAAGGCCGCGCCCGCGAAGAAGAGCGCCCCGAGGCCGGCTGCCAAGAAGAGCAGCGCCCCGCCCCGCAAGAGGGCTACGGCCCAGAGCCCGGCGCGCAAGGGCACTGCCACCAAGGCCGCCGCCAAGAAGACCCCAAGCCGCGGCGGCCAGGCCCGCAAGACGGCCGCCAAGAAGACGGCGGCTCGCAAGCCGTCCACGCGGAGGTAGGCCATGGCAACCTCAGACCGCACCGGCTCATCCGAATCCCTCTCCGGGATGGACAAGCTGCTGAAGGAACTCACGGGGTACCTCGGCGCCCAGGCCGACCAGCTGGCCGACAAGGCAACCGACAAGCTCTCCGACGTCACCGGCCAGCTCTACGACGTCGCCGACAACAACGGCAGCCTCTCGGACATCGCCGGCATCGGAGGCCGGATCATGCAGGGCGATTCGCCCCTGAAAGCGTTCGCGGGCCAGAAGCTCGGCAACCTGAAGGACAAGGTCACTGAGGCATTCGGCGGTGGAAAAGGCCGCGGCCGCAAGAGCGGTGGCGGCAAAATCATCAACATCGTCGAGGCCATCGACGTCGGGCTGCCGCTGCGCACGGTCTACGACCACTGGACGCAGTACGAAAACTTCAGCGGTTTCACCAAAGGCGTTCGCGACGTCTCCCGTGACGATGACACAACCAGCGACTGGAAGGTCAAAGTGGGGCCCTCCACGCGGAGCTGGAAGGCCACCGTCCAGGAGCAGGTACCCGACGACCGCATCGTGTGGACCTCCCAGGGCGCCAAAGGAACAACCCGGGGCTGTGTCACTTTCCACGAACTCGCCCCGTCGCTGACCCGCATCGTCATGGTCGTCGAGTACTACCCTTCCGGGTTCTTCGAAAAGACCGGCAATCTGTGGCGCGCCCAGGGTCGGCGCCTGCGCCTGGACCTGAAGCACTTCCTGCGCCACGTCATGCTCACCACGGACGAGCCCGAGGGGTGGCGCGGCGAGATCCGCGACGGCGAAGTCGTCCGGACCCACGAAGAAGCGCTCGAAGAGGAACAAGACGAAGAGGCGGAGGACGAGTACGCGGAGGACGACGCCGAGGACGAAGGGGAAGAGGAAGACCGGAGCCAGGAAGCGGATGAGGAGGACGCCGGGTACAGCGAAGAGGAACCTGAGGAAGAACCTGAGGAGGAACCTGAGGGAGAGCCGGAGGAGGAAGAGGAAGACGATGAGCCCGCTCCGCCTCGCCGACGCCGGCACCGGCAGCCCGCATGAGGCCTGATCATCCGATCATGTGGGTGCCGCAGTCCCCCAGGGGTGCGATGGGAGGTGTGTGTTCCGCCCTTGAGCGCGCTTTCCCGGTAGGGCCGGCCCTTGGACTCGCGCGCGTTACAGCGGCCCGTGCGCTCGGCGTCCCCGAACGGCACGCCGCGCCTGCGCCGGGCTGCTGGTCAGCCCCCCGTGCGCACCGCCCACCGCCGCGGTCGTGTCACGAGTTCTCTGTTTGACACCGGTTAGGCGACACACAGTGGGCTGGAGCGTCCTGCCGAATGAGTTTGAGTGTCGCGCCGGCGGCGCTGAGAGCCTCCGGCCCACCTAGGCAATGGGAGGAAATCGTGAAGTTCTCCCCTGGAAAGCGCGGACGTAAGTGGAGACGGCGTTGGGCTCTTGCTCGCTGCATGCGACAGCCTGTCGTAGGGAGGGTCGTCTACAGGCTGACGGTATGGGCTCTGCGACTGACGCTGTGGGGCGTTCGGCTGGCCGTGCGGCGTACGTTCAAGCGCGCGGTGCACAGGTTACGCAACGACCGCGCCGCACTGGGGCGGCGCGGTGGCTGTGGGGTGCGAGTCGCTGTCGTCGAACGGAACGGCTCCTCCTGCGCGGCAGGGAAGCCGTCTCGCGATCACAGGGATGGGCGTCTGCCTACCTTCCTGGCTACCGCGTCGAGCGCCTGAAGAGGCGGAAAACGCCGAGGAGGATGAGAGAGCCGACGATCGCGGCGATCCACGTCGAAATCTCAAAGAAGCCGTCGATGGAGTCAACTCCGAAGATCACCTTGCCGAGCCATCCGCCGAGCAGTCCGCCCGCGATGCCGATCAATATGGTGATGATGATTCCGCCGGGGTCCTTCCCGGGCATCAGCATCTTGGCGATGATGCCCGCGAACAGACCGATAAGAATCCATCCAAGTATGCCCATGATTCCTTCCTGTCACATCGCGCTGATTTCGTAGTGGTGGGTCTGCTTCCGCACCTCCACGTTGATGCACTTCTGGTGTTGAGGTGGCGCGTCAGCCGAAGGCGTCCTTTCCCTTCTCCTTGATCCGTCGGGCATTGCCCCGGGCTTCCAGGGCGGCGCCCTTGGCGGCCAAAGTCTCCTTGCCCAGGGCATGAGCCGCCTTTTTGACAGCCCGTCCCGCGACTCTTTCCATCTCAGCCTTCGCTTTCTCAGCGGTTCCCATATTCGCCCCCTTAAATCTCTTATGTACCGACTTATGTCCCCATCCGCGAGCCTCAAACGATTCGCACGAAACACCCTGACACGATCAATCTCACCCCTGGTCGCAGTACGACTCGAGCGTGCCGCGCCGCCGGATGTCGAGGGTCGCGCAGTGGAAGGAACCACCGAAGGGGGCGTAGTGCAGCAGATCGCACGGAACGGGCTCGAAGCCCCAGCGCTCCAGCGCTCGGAGCATGCCCGTGTGGTGCCGGTCGGCGATAACCCGGTTTCCGCCGATCGCGAGGACGTTCATACTCAGCCACTTGCCACACATCGAGGTGACATTGAGCAGGGGGCCCTTGATGGGGTCGGGCTCGGGGGCGGTGAGCACGTCCCAGGTGCGCAGCGCGTCGGGCAGGTGGTCCACATCCACATACTCGGGGCTGACCAGCACCTTGCCCGGGGCGAGTGGCAGGAGGGTGGTGTCGATGTGCATCGGCGTACGGCAGCGGCTGTGGACCTCGTGGATGCGGTAGCCGGGCCCCAGGTGGCGGCGCAGCCATTCGATGCCCGAGGCGTTGGTGACGTTGCTGCGGATGACGAAGAGATCGCGGCCCGCGCGAACGAAGTCCGCAGCATCGAAGACTGGTTCGAACTCCGTCAGGATGTACCGCATTGGCTCTCCCGGTTCCGGGATGCGGTAGTCCGGGTGGAACAGCTCGTCGGTGAGTTGCGGCCGGGGCGCCGCCGTCCAGCGCCCGCCGCGTCGGAAGTAGTCCTTCAGGATCGGCCTGTAGGAATGGGTTTCGAAGTAGCGGCAGGGCCAGGCCATGGGGGTCTCGATGATCTCGTCACCGATGACCAGCATGCTGTCCCGGGGGCAGCTGCAGCAGAAGCCGCGGGATGACCAGTCCGGGGTACCGAACCGCTTGCGGTGATCGACCGCCTCCGGTCGCCGGACCGTCACTTCGAGCGACTCCAGCAGAGCGACGAACCCGTCCAGCTCCTCCTGCGCGGGCCCGATCAGCGCCTTCGGGAACCGTGTCCCCGCAGCGAGCGCCTGTAGCCGTGCCGCCCACGGCGGGATGTTGCACGCCACGACGGGATGGCTGGACGGGATCGTCGCCCCGTCCAGAGTGCCGACAATGATCTCCTCCAGCGGGTCCCATTCGTTGTGCGAACCGACAGGAGAAACAAGAGTTCCAGCAGGGCTGGCGGCATCGACCGACGCTACGGTGTCCATGGACCTCACCAGATATTCGAACGGTTCCGGCCGTCCGCGGCCGACTATGCGGTGCACCCCGGACGAAGCGCTGCGGCAGCGAACACTTCGCATCCATCGGGCTTCAAGGCCTCGCCTGGCCCCTACCCGGGAAAATCGCGCCCAGGCAGCTACGGCCGCCCGGAGTCACCGAGTCGCCTTGATCGGCCTTGAGGGCGGTCTACAGCCACTCGCACCTGCTTCAGGGCATGGGCCGGCCGTAAGTGGACAGCTGCCGTATGTGGGGCTGCAGCCCGCGCTCAGGCAACCGGAAGACCGCGGGCTCAGCGCAGACCGCCCCGAGCGGAAGGCAGGCGAGTGACATGACCAAGAAGCCAAGATCGCATCCCGAGCACGGTGACGGTGCCAGTCGGCACAAGGGGACCGCGCAGCACGGCTGGTCTCCTGACGTCGATGCGACCCACACGCAGGACAACCCGAGCGCGCATCGCTCGTTCCACCCGGATGAGTACGCTCCGCAAAAGGGTTCCGGACGCCGGATCGCGGAGGAGGAGGCCGGCAACCCGCACGGGCGGCCCGTGGAGAGTTCGAGCCGCCGCGGCGAGCAGCAGACCAAGGCCGGGGGCGGTGACGAAGGCATGCACGACACCGGCGCCAAGGGCCGCAGCCGCCGCCCCAGCGGGACCAGGGACGCGACCGCCGTCACCGGCATCGACCCTCAGGAGCCCTCCGACGGGGGCAAGGCGCACTGACCATCGGGCCGTGTCGGCTCACGGTCGGGTTGCGAGGCCGTTTGCTGCGACCGGAGGGGGCGAAGTCCTGCCGAGCACTCCAGCCGCGTGGGCGGGGCGCTGCTCGGAGCCCGCCAGGATCTCTCTCCCCCGGCTGCGGCCTGCGCGCCCTTGCTTCTCCCCCGCCCCGTTATCTTTTCGCGGTCCTGCAATGGGGCCGCTGGCCTCCGGGCCCGGTATGACTGTGTCCCCTCTGTCGAAGTGATGCCCTGGGGGGGTGGTGTCGCCGGGTCCGTGGGGTGCCGTCGGAGACGCTGATGAGAGGTCCGGCCGCCGCCTGGCCCGGCGCAATGCCGGGCAGTTCGCGGGCGGCAGGTCTGCATAACGCGGATGCGCGAGCACGGTGCCACCGCCGAGGCCGGCACGGTCAACCACCCGGGAGGGGTGCGATGTTAGACACCGGCCGACGCCCAACAGCGAACCGCAACTGCGGGCCGTCTTCGACAAGCCGACCGCGAAGTTCGGCACGGTGCTGGTGACCTTGGACCAGCCGGCCTCGATCGGTGCTCTGCCCCTGACCGTCGCCCGGGACGCGGGTCGTCAGGTCGCCTACCTGCCCGGCCCGGCCCGGCCTGGCCTGGCCTGGCCTGGCCTGGCCATGCGACGGATCGCCGACCTCTACCCGGGAGAGGCGAAAACCGACGCGAAGGACCGGCGGTGATCGCGGACGCCGCCCGCACCATGCCCCACACCTTGCGTTCGCCGGAGCTGACCGACGAGATTACCGCCGAGCTCACGGTGCTGACTGGCTTCGACCAGGACCTCGCCGCCGAGGCCACCCGCACCAGCAACCGGATACGCGGCCTGCTCACCCAGTCCCCCCCTCGAACGCGTCCTGGGCCCCCGTCTCGATCACCAGGCTGTCACCTGGCTACTGGAACGCTACGGGTTTCCGGCCGCCCTGCGAAAGGCCGGCCGACATATCGGCAGCAGCCCGCCGGACAGCATCTTCCTGGTCCCGGGCGAGGTTCGCGCAGGCCGCTGCGACGTCCGGCACACCGTCCACTCCCACGAGCGCGTCATGCACCCCGGTCTGCAGCCAGTCAGCCTGGTTGTCGTCAGCCTCGGCAACCGCGAGAGCAATGAGCCTTACAGCGGCCACCGTCCCCACCCGGGCCAGGGCCTCTGCCGTCTGCCGGGTCACCGCCGTGTCCTCGACGTCCAGCAGCAACCCCACCAGCGCTTCCGCAGCCTCAGGAACATCGACGAAGGAAGCAAGGTCGCGCCCGGCACGAACACGTTGCGCCCATGAAGGAGACGACGCCTCAGCCAAGGCCGCCTCCAACCCACTCATCAGCGCTGGCACGACCAGACAGTCTCATGCCCCACGAAGAAGATCCAACCCCGGGCAGAGGCTGCCCACACGCTTGACGAAGAACATAGAGGCCCCCCGCGTCACGGCTCGAGTGTCATCTCCGCGCATCGTGCGACGACAGACGACAGGCTCTGCCCATCGGCTTGCAGTCCTCGCTGGGTGCGGGCTCCGTTTCCGCGCTCGTGCAGCTGCGCGATGCCCTGGCGGACACGCTCGTCGTCGCCGTGATCCTTCAGCGCCTCGCGCACGTGCTGGTACAGGGCTTCGACTGCCTGCGGGGCTGACGTCTCCCGCATGGTCTCAGGGTGCAGCAGGGGGCCGTCCAGACCCGAGCGGGCGGCCCGCCAGGAGGCCAGTCGCAGCAGGCTCGTATCGACTCTGGCCGGGGGCTCGCCGTTCTGCCAGGCGCGGGACGCCGTCTCGACCAAGCCTCGGACGAGAGCGGCGAGCAGGACCGGTGTGGCGGCGTCCAGACAGACATCGGCGACACGGATCTCCACGGTGGGGTAGGCGGCGGACAAGCGGGCGTCGAAGTAGATCATCCCTTCGTCGCGCAACACCCCGGTGTCGATCATGTCGCGGACCCGCGCGTGGTAACGGTCGGCGGAGCCGAAGACCGCTACCGGGCCGGCGGAGGGCCACCGGTTCCACACTCGGCTGCGGTAGCTGGCGTAGCCGGTGTCCTCGCCCTGCCAGAAGGGGGAATTCGCGCTCATCGCCAGGAGAACGGCCAGCCAGGACCGGATGCGGTCCAGGACCGCAACACCTTCCTCATCGGAGTCGACCGATACGTGGACGTGGCAGCCGCACGTCAGTTGTTCCTGCGCTGTCAGTCCGAACTGCTCCCCCAACCACTGGTAGCGTCGGCCGACGTTGAGCGACGGCTGCACGGGCATCGGGGATGTCGCGACCGCCGCCACCACGGCGCCTGTGCTCGCCGCGTGGCGGGCCGCCTCGCCGCGGATGCGGATGATCTCTTCCTGGAGCTCGTCCATCTCCGTGATCGGTTTCGTGGCGAACTCCAGCTGCTCCTTCTGCAGTTCCTTCTCGAACTCGTGGCTCGGCCGACCGTCGGCACCAGGGTGCTGCCAGGCCGACCGTTCAGCGGCTGCCAGGACCGCGCCCGAGACCGCCAGTGGGCGACCGCTTTGCGCGTCCACAAGCAGCAGCTCTTCCTCAACGCCTACGCTTCGCACGTTGCCGCCCTGCACATCGAACGATCAGAATGCCCCGCACCTGCCCCGCCAGTCCCCGACCATGCGTCCACCCCGTCGCTGCGCGTGCCCGCGGCTCCGCCCCGACGTCGGATCGTCTTTCGGGCTCAGCGCGAGCGGCCGTCTTCGTCGAGGCAGGATGTGGCGCCGGTGGGGGCGGGAGCGCAGGTCACCGCTCCCGGCGGTCGGGGGGCTGGGGGCTGCCGAGGTAGCGCTCCAGCCAGTCCGCAGCGGCTCGCCGATAGAGCCTCCTGTTGTCCGCCCGCAGAAATTCGTGGCCCTCGTCGCGCAGCATCAGCTGTCGTGCCGGTACCCCGCGGCCGCGTGCCGCGCGGACGAACTGCTCCGATTCCGTCGGCGGCACGTTGGTGTCGTGTTCGCCGTGGATGGTCAGCACGGGGGCTCGCAGCTGATCGATGCGGCTCATGGGGGACAGCGCTCGCAGCAGTTCCCAGTCGTGGTCGGGGTGGCCGTACTTGGCGGTTGCGGATTGCGCGATCCAGGGTTCCGTCCCGGCGAAGAACGTGGCGAAGTCCGACATGCCGCAGACGGCGACCCCGGCGCGGAAGAGGTCGGGATGCCACACGAGGGAGGCCATGGTGAGGTAGCCGCCGTACGAGCGGCCCATCACTCCCAGCCGTACGGGGTCGGCGTAGCCCAGTGCGACCACATGGGCGGCGCAGTCGGCGACGTCGTCGATCGCCCCGTAACGGCCCGCGCCGAGGTCGGCGTCCACGAAGGACCGCCCCCAGCCGGACGAACCGCGGACGTCGGGGGCGAACACGTCCATGCCCCTGCCGAGGAGTTCGTGGTAGAGCGGGCTGAACACCGGCCTTTCCTGTTCCTCGGGACCGCCGTGCAGGTGGATGACGCACGGGGAGGGCCGACCCGGGTCGTGGCCCGGTGCCCGGTAGTACCAGCCTCCCAGCTTGAGCCCGTCCCGGGCCCTGCAGCGCAGGGGCACCGGCCGAACCGGAGGGCGCCCGGGCGGCACCGCATGCTCGTCCCGAGCCGTCCAGCCGGTGCGTGAGGGCACGAGCCCCTGGTCGAGTTCCCAGATTCCGGGCCTGCGCCGGGACCCGGCCAGCGCGGCAAACAGGCCACCGCGCTGCACAGGCGCGATGCGGGTCACGACTTCGTGGGGCAGGTCCGGCCGGGGGCGCGGTCCGACAGCGGCGCCTGCGGCGGGGAGGGCTGTGCTCTCCAACTCGGTCGCGCCGTGCACGTTCCAGGCGAGGAGAGCCCACCGGCCGTGGTCGGGCACGCTCAGCAGGTCGAGGGCGGACTCCTCCCGTGCGACCGCTACGGAGACGCCCCGCCCCGCGCCGTTCTCGTCCAACCGGACCCGCAGGAGCGCTGCGAACTCGCGTTCGATATCGCTGCGCAGCCACACCGTCCGCGCGTCGGCGGAGAACCGGCCGATCCACGGGTCTCCGTCGGCCACAGGCAGGGAGCAGGTGGTGCGGCCGGAGGACGTGTCGAGCACGAGGGCCTCGCGCCGGCCACGCGGGCCGCGGCGGACGAGCGCGAATCGGCCGTCCGGGCTGGTGTCGCACACGCGCAGGGATGCCGCCCCCTCCTCGCGGTACAGCAGGACGGGCGCGTTCGCTCCGTCCGGGTCGACCAGGTACGCGGCCAGCCCGCCGCCGCGGACAGGGCCGGGATCCGGGACCGGGCCGACGGCTCTCACGTGTGGGGGCGTCGTCGGGGCCGGCGGGATTGCCTCGGTACCGCGATGTGCGGTCGCGGATCCGAGCAGGGTGGCGGGGCCGTCGCGCTCGGACCAGGCTGCGCCGGGCGCCCTCGTTCCGGTCTCCAGTGCCCCGTCGGCCTCCGCCGGCAGATGTCCTGCCCCGGTGTGCTCCCGGCCGGAGACGGAGGGCTGGGAGACGGTGATCGCCAGGGCGGTGCCGTCGCGGATCCAGCATCCGAGGTGAGCTGAGCTTCCTCGCTCGGCACCGGCGAGGACTTGTCGCCCGGTTCCGTCCGGACGCACCACGAGGACCCGGGTATGCTCGCCGCCGCCAGGCGCGGAGGTGTAGGCGATCCAGCGCCCGTCGGGGGACCAGGAGACCTCGGTCACCGGATCGGGGTCGCCGTCCAGCAGGTGCGCCGCGCTGCCCCTGGCAGGACCGCACCACAATTGGGGAACGCCCGACCGGTCGCAGATGAACGCAACGCTTTCACCGGTGGGGTCGACCGAGGGGTACCAGCACCCGTGCGCGGTGAGCAGGGTCGGCAGATCGGCACCGACATGATCGGGCACTCGTACCGGCACGGGCGCCGGCGTGAACTCGGCCGCTGCGGCGACGGCCGCCGCGGGCCCGACCGCCGTACCGAGTGCGTGATCCACGAGGTTCGTCCGCTCCAGGGGCATAGCCACCTCTCCCAGGTTTCCGCGTCTGGAGAGTTTCCACCACTCGGTGGGAGCTGCCGTGCCGTGCGACTCAGTGGATTTCGTGTGCCTGGAGCCAAATCTCCAGCGAGCCTACCTGCCACGGGCAATTCGCCCCGCGCCTGGCAGGGTGGCGGTTGGGCTCCGCGAGCAGCTCGTCGACGACGTGTTCGTCGAGGTCCTGCGCCGTCGCGCTCGGGGGCGGTCAGAGCGTCGCGTACCCGGGCCAGCACGGACTCGGCCATGTGCCGCACCGCAGGGTGGGGGAAGTAGCCCTCGGGGCGCTCGGCGGCCCGACGGGCTGCGGCATCCGGGTCTGCACCCGCTCGTTTCCTGGAACCGCAGGCGCAGGGACAACGATCCTGCCGAGCGCGAGAGGGGCGCCGGACCGACCTCGGAGGGCCACGCAGCGCAATAGGGCCGTCCGGGTTCGGCAGGAGCATCCTGGGAGGCAGAGACATCAGGAGCCCGACCAGACCGTAGTCGGGAAGCCGATGATCGGAGGCGACCAGTGATGAGGCGAACATCCAGCCGCTCCCTGTCGGGCCGCACTGTGGTCGTGACGGGAGCTGCACGGGGGCTGGGAGCGGCCCTGGCCCGCGCGTTCGACGACCGGGGCGCGCGGGTGGCTCTGCTGGGATTGGAAGGAGAGCGACTCCAAGACGTGGCCGACTCCCTGCGTCACGAGTCGGCCTGCTGGGAAGTCGATGTGACCGACGACGCCGCCATGGCCGACACGGCCCTGCAAGTCCGCACACGTCTGGGGTCCGCTTCCATCGTGGTGGGCAATGCGGGCGTCGCTGAGGGGGCCCCTTCGCAGACTCCCATCCGCAGATCTGGCGTCGTGTCATCGAGGTCAACCTGATCGGCAGCGCGACGACGGCGCGCTGCTTCCTACCGGACCTTCTCAGCACCCACGGCTACTACCAGCAGGTCGCCTCCCTGGCGGCCCTGGGAACGTCTCCTCTTATGAGCGCCTATTGCGCCTCGAAGGCCGGGGTCGAGTCCTTCGCCCACGCCCTGCGTGCGGAACTCGCCCATCGCGGGGTCGCTGTCGGAATCGCCTACATCAACTGGACGGACACCGACATGATCCGAGACGCCGACCGCCACGCCGTTCTACGCGAACTGCGAGCTCACATGCCCCCGCCGGCACGCAAGGTGTACCCGGTCTCGCAGGTCGCGGACAAGCTGGCCGCAGCCGCACAACGACGCGCGACATCCGTCTACGTACCCGCCTGGCTGCGTGCCGTTCAACCAGTGAGGGCTTGTCTTCCTGCCGTCGTTGCACACATCGCGCGCACCGAACTCCCACGCCTGGAACGGACGCAGCGCTTCGAGGCGACAGGTCTGCTGGGAGCAGGCGGCCGCGCCGACGACCGACGCCGGTGATTCGCCCACGACGAATGTGAGCCCCCTGTCGTCGGGTGGCCGGTGCCAGCGCGAGCTATCCATCCTCCATCTCAGCAGGTAACACTCGTGTCGTGCGGCCCTCGGCCTCGGATCGTAGGGCTCAATGGTGCAGGTGAACGAGTCACTTGACGATGCCCACCAGGTACCCGACGGGGTCAGTGAGAAGACCGTCGCCGCGCTGGGCGCCCTGTCCAAGGCGCTGGAGACGACCGAGCGGGCGCGAGGGCACCTCTATGGATTCCACCAACTGACGGGAACCGCGGACTTCGAGCTGGACGACGCCGTCAGGCTGCTGAGGGAAGCGGGCCACGAGTCGCAGGCGCGCCTGGTGGAGCAGGAAGTGCTCGGGCGGAACGTCATCCCGGGGCACTGGACCTTCCAGATCATCGAGGCGTACAACGACACCTACTACCGGCCCTTCGCCGGCATCGAGCAGGACATCGTCGCCCAGCTGGGCCAGGGCCGCGACCACCTGTACGAGGCACGCCTGAAGGAGCGTCGGCGCACGCCCGAGCACCCCGACCACACCTTGTAGCCACGTCGGGCCCCCGCCCAGGGCAGTCTTCGATGCCAGGGAGGGGGCGTGGCTCAGACGGGGCGGATGTTCGTGACCGGTAGGCCGTGCTCGGCGCGCAGGCGCTCGGCAACGAGCGAGCGGTGGCATGCCTCCGGATCACGCTCGACGCAAAGGAGGGCGGTCACTGATCCGTCCGGGAGGTCGGCCACGAGGGCACCGAGGTCGAACAGGTCGAGGACTTCACCGGTGTAGCGCGTGACGTCCTCCGGTGCCAGGGCCTCGCGGTTGCGTTTGCCCACGCCTTGGCGATCGTCCTCGCGGTACTGCAGGCTTACGGTTACGGCTGGCCTGTTTCACCTCCTGGACCTGCGCCGTCGTGCGGAGCGCCTGCGGGTACGGATGCTGGCCACCGGCTGGCAGTCCCAGCCGCAGCAGGTCATGGCCGAGTGGCTGGGATCCCGGGCCCGGCGCGCCCATCGGCGGGCGGTATGTTTTGGCAAGCTTCCGCCCGCTCCTCCAAGACCGGACTCAGCGCACGTGACCAGGGGGTTTCGCCGAGGTCTGGCTGCCCCGGCCCTCGCATGGGGGTGAGGGCCGACCGATGCGAGGTGCCAGTACGGCTCAAGTGCCACCTGTCCCGCGAAGGGTCGGGGCGAGGTAGGCGGTGAGCAGCGCACCGACCTGTCAGGACGGTCTACCCATCCGGCGATGGGTCGTCGGCCGTCGCCATGCAAGGGGCCTCAGTGTGCCGCAGTCGGCGCGGACCGCCCTTCATTGGGTGAGGAGCACGGCGGTGGTGAGGGGGGCGGCGAAGACCCGAGCCCGTGGTGGGCGGCCCCTTCCTCCAAGTCTCTCGGGGACTGCAGGGGCGGAGAGCCAGGACCCGGAACGTGGGGTCGGCGCCGGTCGGACGGCTCAGCCGGGCCAGGTGCCGGTGATGCGCCGGGTCGTGGCTGCTCCTCCTCTGTCGACGGCAGCCTTGACTACGGCAAAGATCGCTCCCTGCAGGGCTGCGGCGATCAGAACTTCCTTCCAGGTGCGGTGCTCGTCGGTGGCGTCGGGGGCGTCATCGTCGTGCCCGATCATCTTCCACGCCTGTTTGAAGGCCACACCGGCGATCATGCCGCTGGTGGCGCCGAGCACCAGTCCGATGGGCCTATAGGCGATCTTGGATGCCTTCATCGTTGCCTCCGGTTGCGGCGCAGGAGCATGAGGACGACGAGCACGGCGGCCGCGGCGAGCAGCGGGGTGCGGTTGGCGCGCGCCATGGTCGCGGTCTGTTGGGCCTTCTCGGCTACCGCATCCGGGGTCTTCTCGGCGGCAAGTTGCGCGGCGTGGGCGGCGGTGTCGCGTACCTGCGATGCGGTGTGTGCCGCCTTGTCGAGTACCGGGTCGGGCGTCTTGTCCTTCACCAGTCGGCCTACCTGCGCTGCCTTGTCCCGAAGCTGTCCGGTCACCAGGGTGGCCTTCTCGGCGGCCTGCTCTTGGATCTCGGCAGCCTTCTCCTTCGCCTGCCCCTTGATGTCCGACTTGGCCGCCAGTACCTCGACGGTCTGGCCGAGTTCCTCGCGGGTTTGTTCGATCTGCTCGCGCAGTTCATCGGGGGTGGGCGAGGGTTCCTTGTCGCCCGTGGAGGGGGTGTTCATCGGTGTGCTGCCTCCTTGATCTCGGCCACGTCGGCCTTCACACTGTCGAGGGCCTGCACCGGTGCGGGTGTGCCGGCCCTGGCGATTTCCCTCTTGCCCGCAGTGGCAATCGCGGCGGCGACAGCCGCCAGCAGCGCGGCGGCTGTCAGAGCTGAGGCCCAGAACGGCAGGAGCAGAGCGAGAGTTGCAATCACGGCGGCGACCAAGGCCTGTGCCGCGAGGATGCCGACCAAGCCCGCCCCGCCGAACAGGCCGCCACCCACGCCGAAGCGTTTGCCCTTCTGGGTCATCTCCGCCCGGGCCAACTGCATCTCCTCACGGACCAGTTCCGATATCTGCTGCGATGCCCGCGAGACGAGTTCGCCCACCGGTTCATCGGTAGTGCGCCCCGCGGGACGTCCAACAACGCTCATGTTCCACTCCTTGCTTGCCACTTCTGGTCTGGCGCGCTGACCTCACGATGGCTGCCGTCTGCCCTCCTGTGCGGTGCCGCGCTGCTCAGGGGGCGATTCGTCTTCCGGGACGTCAGCAGTGCGATCGCGGACGAATCAGGTGCTCTCGAAGTACGCTGCTGGCGTCACAGCCCGCCTACCCCCCGAGCAGCTGGTCACCCGCCTGGGCTCCGCGTCATCCCCGGCAGTGGAGGAGGAAACGGGGCGTTGTCCGGACCAGCGTGGCTGCGGCCAGGCCGATGACGGTGCCGTCGACGACGCCCGAGAGGTAGTGCGTGCCGCTGTGAACCCGCTCGATCCCCGCCATCGGGGTCAGTGCGTGGCATGCGGCCCCGACCCACGGCCACGTGGGAGCGATCGCCGCGGTGAACGCCACGACAGCCGCGGTGTGACCAGAGGGGAAGGAGGAGCTGTCAGGGCGACTCTCGGCGTCGTCGTCGGGCGGGATGCACTTCTTGGGTGGTCATTGGGAGGAGTTGTCGTGCCCAGGCGGAGTCCCATGCGGCCATCTGCCGGGCGCGGCTATGGTCACGGCTGCGCAGCGGAGCCAGGATGTCCACGTTCCATACGCTCCTCCTCTGCACGCTCCTCCTCTGCGTCATCGCGGCCCGGGTCACCCAGGCGGCGGCGGTCCTCATCGCTCCACTTACGGGTGTCCCGGGGTTCGACGTAGGGCTCCTCGTCGTCGGGGTGGCCGCCGGCGATGGCGCGCTGGCGGACCAGCTCGGCGTCGAACTCCAGGCCGAGGAGGATGGCCAGGTTGGTGATCCACAACCAGATCAGGAAGACGATCACGCCGGCGAGGGTGCCGTAGGTCTTGTTGTAGGAGCCGAAGTTCGCCACGTAGAAGGCGAAGCCCGCCGAGGCGATCATCCAGATCACAAGCGCCAGGAAACTCCCGGGGGTGATCCACTTGAAGCCGCGGCCCTTGGCGTTCGGTGCGGCCCAGTACAGGATCGCAATCATGATTGTGACGAGCAGAACCAGGACGGGCCATTTCGCGATCGACCACACCGTCATCGCCGTGTCGCCGACGCCGAGAGCGGAGCCTGCCTGCCTGGCCAGAGCACCGGTGAAGACCACGATCAGGGCACTGATCACCGCCAGGACCATCAGCGTGACCGTCAGTGCCAGGCGCAGTGGCAGGACCTTCCAGACCGGGCGGCCCTCAGGCATGTCGTAGACGGCGTTCGAGGTGCGGATGAACGCGGCGACGTAGCCGGAGGCCGACCAGATCGCGACGACCAAACCGATGATCGCCACGAGCGATCCGATCCCGGCGTTGCCCTGGAGCTGCTGGATGGCGTTGGTGAGCACATCGCGTACTGAGCCGGGTGTCAGCTTCTGCAGGTTGTCCACAACCTGGTCGGTCGTTGATTTCCCGGCGATGCCCAGCAGGGAGACCAGTACCAGCAGGGCTGGGAAGAGGGCGAGCACACCGTAGTAGGTCAGCGCTGCGGCCCGGTCGGCGAGCTCGTCGTCCTTGAACTCCTTCAGGGTGCCGCGCAGCACCGCTTTCCATGACCGCTTCGGCATCTGCGAGAGGTGGTCCGGTGCCCTCTCCTCGACCTGCTCGTCGGGGCCCACGTCGTCAGGCCCGTCCCGGGTGGGTGCGCGAGCGTTACGGTGCTCTGGTTTCGAGGTGTATGTCATACCCAGCGGCTTTCCTCTCACCGAGGTCTCATGCACCGCCCACAGATGTTTCGAAGCCAGCTCTGCATTCTGTGCGAGCCACCGCCACGCGTACGCCGGGGCCCCGCAGTGGTGTGCCGACACGGGGCGCTACGCGGCACTGCGTGGCCCTGGTCGCCCGAGCGGTGGCTCGCTGTCCCGGGCCCTCTGGTCCGGATCGGGCAGTCGCTGCTGCACGGCCTGATGCGTTGGGCGGTGCTGTCGAACCCTTCCGGGGGTCGTGGTCTCTCCCCCTGGAGGGGTGTCAGGGGCGAGGAGGGCGGTGGTGGCGTGCGAGGAGGGCGGTGGTGGCGTGCGAGGACTGCGTACGGCGTCATCCGGGTGTGGGGTGCCATTCGGCGAGCATGAGCGTGGCGTCGTCGCGGAGCCTGTTCTTCTGGTGCGCGAGGAGGTTTTGGATGAGGCGGCGCAGGGCCTCGGGGGAGGTATCGCCCTGGGTCGTGGAACGGATGACGGCGTCGCCGAGGCGCTGCTCGCCGAAGAGGTCGCCGGCGGGTGAGCGGGCTTCGGTGACGCCGTCGCTGTAGAGGAGGATGCGATCGCCCGGCTGGAGGCGTTCACGGTTCAGGGTGGGCGGGTGTTGGGTGTGGAAGCCCAGGCCGAGCGGGAGTTGCGGGGTCCGTTCCAGGATATGGGGCAGGACGCGGCCCTCGCGGACGAGGAGCGGTGGCGGGTGGCCGCAGTTGATCCACGTGAGCCGGCCGGTGCGGGAGTCGAGGTCGGCGATGACCCCGGTCATGAGGCGGCCCGGGAGCCACTGCTCCAGGGTGCGGTCGATGGCGGTGGCGATGTCGGGCAGGGTGCCGCCGGAGCGGCGGGTCGCACGGCAGGTGGCCAGTCCGATGGCGCTGGCTCCGCCGGAGGCCAGGTCGTGCCCCATCGCGTCCAGCAGGGTCAAGTGCAGGGTGCCGTCGTCCAGGCTGTGGTCGAAGGCGTCGCCGCCGACCTCGTAGGCGGGCTCCAGTACCGCGGACGAGGTGACGCTGGTGGTGCCGATCGTCCGCGGCGGCAGAAACGCCCACAGCAGTTCGGACTGCACGCTCATCGGCTGCGTGCGCTCTCGGGTAATGAGGAGCTCGCTGTGCAGGGACTTGGCAACCACCAGCAGGGCCGACAGGTCCGCCAGTGCCTTGCAAGCCTGGAGCATGGCGGCATCGAGACGGGCTGCGGTGACGCGCAGGACCCCGACCCGCTCGACCCCGTCGATCATCGGGATATAGGCGGCCGTGCCGTCGCGGGCCTGCTGGATCTGCTGGGTGCGGTAGGCCAACCCGGCCAGCGACGTGTCGATGTCCAGTGCCTCGTCCTCGGCCGCGAGGTCGGGCCGGGGCAGCGCCACCAGCCTGACCTGCTGGAGATCGGCCACGTAGAGGCTTGCGCCATCGGCACCCAGACGCCGTGCAGCCTCATCGATGAGGGACGGCATCTGGTGGGCTGTGGCCAAGTGAGCGCGGGCGAGAACGTGTACCAGTGCGGCCTCGGGCGCGTCTTCCCGCACATCACTCCGATCCTCGTCAGCGCCACCGACCGCCAAATCCGTCGGCCCGCTTGGTCATCATCATCCTGCCCGAGCCCCCGCTCATCGCCCTGTCTGACACGGCGTACGGGGGCGAGCGCGGGAACGGCCGCGCCTCCAAGGGGTGCAGGTTCAGGTCCTTGGCCAGCTGAACCAGTCCCTCTTGCAGACCGGACCACCCGCGGCCCGGCCCCGCAGCCGGGGCGCCCCGTGTGCCCGACGCCGTGGTTCTGGTCACGCTCCTCGCCACCTGCGCCGGGATCTAAGCAGCGGTCGGCGAGGCCGGCTTCGCGTCGTCATCAGCGCCTTCCCCCGCCTGGCGCGCACGCCGATGAACCCGGCGGACAGTCTCAGCGCAGGCCCGTGTCAGAAGCCGACGTCAACGCGCTGGCCGACCGCGACAGCCGCACGCCGGCGCCCCGCTCGGACCGCGGCCAGGTCCGCCCGTAAGCGGGTACCAGGCGGCGCCGCGCCATCCGCACGCGCAGCACCTCGGCGCGCGGGCGGCCGGCCCGGCCGTCGTAGGCCGACCAGGGCGAGGTCGAGGGCACGTCCGGACCGCTCCCGACGTCGAAGTAGACCGGGTCCGGCCCACCACCTGCGACGAGGACACCCACATCGCCTGGAGCGAGGGTGATGAGACGCCGCGCCGGGTGGACGCGCTGGCCACCCACGGGCGCAGTCACACGCAGAAGTACCTCCAGGCTGTCGTCTTCGGTGACGAGCTCGCGGAGTTCTGGGGTGACTACAGCTGTGTGCGTGCGACGGGCTCGGAAGCTGCCTCCTGGGAGGAGGCCCACCAGCAGCGGCAGGCGGAAGCCACGACTGCGGCGAGCGAAGCCAAATCATGTCAAGCAGCGTGGTTTCCATGTGGACCGCGACGACGACGGCAGGGTCTCCTCGCCGACGGCCATCGGGCCCGGGACGACAGCCGATGAGCTGCAGACCGCGGCCCGGGTGATAGAGATGATGCTCATCCAGGACCACAGCCGCATGAAGTTCGATGCTGTCACGCCGTACGACGGCACCCACCCGCAGCAGATCCGCCTGCTGCCGGTCTCCCACCCCGAAGACCGGGCCGCTGCATCAGCAGCACCTGATCCGGAGGCGGAGCACAGGAGCCTCCCGCCCGGTCAGTAGGCCGCGTGAGCATGGGCCGGCCGTGCTTCACGTGCCAGGCGTCGGGGGCGGCCCGCTGCGTCATCTGCCTCCGCTTCAACCAGCCGCGCACCCGCTGGCCGGACACCCCTGGGAGCGCTCAGCTCCTCAACGACTGCACCACGACCGCCGCCGACAGCAGGAGTCCGGCACCGGCCATCACCTTGGCGGCGGTCGGGGCCCTGACCCGCACACCCGTGTCGGCGCGGACTGCCCACGCCCATAACGGCCTACCGGGAACCAGCGGGGCCAAGGTGATTCGAGAACGCCGGCAGGACCCGACGCGACAGGTGTCGCGGCGTACGACGGCGTTCATGCCGCCGCAGCCTCTGCACCGGCGTGTGCGCGCCATGGTCCCCCGATCCCGCGCGGATCCGATGCCGCACCCATTCCCCCTGCCGCTGATCCTTACGCCGGAGGCCGAGGCCCCGCCCACGCGGGTCGCCGCCCCGCCCCGTCCCTGGCCGTCACGACCCTTCGCCGGCGCGGCGCAGGGCGTGCAGGGCCTTCTGTTGGTGGCTCAGGGCCAGGTTCACCGAGTTGGAGTTGCCCGAGCGGCGGAAATGTTCGGCTGCCTGGGCGTTGACGGTGACGGCCTCCTCGTACCGGCCCACGTCGACCAGGAGGCCGCCGAGCATGAGCAGAGCCGTGCCCTCTCCCGTACCGTCCGAGGTCTCCCGGCAGATCCGCAGGTACCGCTCGAACGCGGGGACGGATTCCTCGTACCGGCGGAGACCCACGGTCACGATGCCGAGCCGGAACAGGGCCTGGCCCTCGTTGCCGCGGTCCTGCCGGGCGCGGAACAGTTCCGCGGCGCGGTGGTAGGCGGGGGCGGCCTCCTGAAGCCGGCCCATCTGCTCCAGGATGCCGCCGAGGTGGAAGTGGACCTGTGACTCCCGCTCGCGGTCGCCCGTCCGGGGGTAGACGGTGGCGGCCCGCCGGAGGGTGGTCACCGCCTCCTCGCCCCGGTCCAGCTCCCGCAGGGCGCGGCACAGGTTGAGGAGCGCCGAACCCTCCAGGTCGGGGAGTCCGACCGCCTCGAACAGCGCGACGGCCCTCCGGTACGTGGTGACGGCCTCCTCGTACCGGCGCTCCGCCATGAGCGTCTCGCCCTGACGGTAGAGGGTGAGGCCCTCGCCGCGCTGGTCGTCCGCGTCCCGGTACCGGACGGCGGCCCGCTGCACGGCGGCAGCGGACTCCGCCCTCCGGCCCGCCGCGGCGAGGGCGTCACCGAGCTGGTGCAGGGCTTCGGCCTCGGCGCGGCCGTCACCGGCCTCGCGGAAGAGGTCCATGGCCTCGGTGCAGACGGAGACGGCCTTCTTGGGCTTTCCCTGCCCGATCAGCGCCCGCCCGATGACGGTGAGCGCCCGGGCCTCCCCGGCGCGGTCGCCAGACCGCCGGTGGATGCGGGCGGCGTGCCGGCCGGCGGTGACGGCCTCCTCGTACCGGCCTACGTGGACGAGGGCTTCGGCGAGTTCGCCGTACGCCGCTCCCTCGCTCCGCACGTCCCCCGCCGCCCGGAGCGCGGCGACCGCCCGCTCCCGTGCGGTGACGGCCTCCTCGACGCGCCCCAGCTCCATGAACACCGACGCGAGCCGGCCGAGCAGTTCGGCCTCGGTGCCGTGCTCGCCGGCCTCCCGGTACCCGGCGGCGGCCTGCTCGCAGACGCTCACGGCGTCCGCGTACCGGCCCCCGTAGACGAGGACGAGGGAGAGGCTGTGCAGCGCCGACCGCTCGCCGTCGCGGTCGCCGGCCTCCCGGCTCACGGCGACCTCCCGCTCGAACGCGGTGATCGCCTCGGCGGTCCGGTGCAGCTGGAAGAGATGGGTACCGAGGCTGTGCAGCAGCGCCCCCTCGCGTGCGGGGTTGCCCACCTCGCGGTAACCGGCGGCGGCCTGCTCGCAGGCGGTGACAGCCTCCTCGTACCGCCCCGCTCCGGCCAGGGCCTCGCTGCGGTTTGCCAGCGCGTCGGCCTCGTGCCCGTGGTCACCGGTCTCGCGCAGCAGCGCGGCCGCCTTCCCGCAGGCGGTGGCCGCCTCCGCGTAACGGCCGGTCGCTGTACAGGCGTTGCCAAGGTTGATCAGCGCGAACGCCTCACCGGTGCGGTCGCCGAGCTCCCGGAAGGCCGCGGCGGCCTGAAGGGTGGCCGTGACGGCCTCGCCGTGGCGCTCGGTGCGCACCAGGGTGGTGCCGAGCCGGCTGAGCATCCGGCCCTCCTTGCCGCGCTCGCCGGTCTCGTTGAAGAGAGCGGCCGAACGCCGGTAGGCGGTGATCGCCTCGTCGAGCCGGTCCGTCGCGTACAGGGCGTCGGCCAGGTTGCCGAGGGAGTCCGCCTCACGGCCGTGGTCGCCGTTCTCGCGGTAGATGGCCGCGGCCTCCCGCGTAGGGGCAATGGACTCCTCGAACCGCCCCTGTCTGATGAGGGCGTTGCCGAGGTTGTGCAGCGGGATGCCCTCACGGCGGCCGTCACCCGTTCCGTCACCCGTTCCGTCACCTGTTCCGACACCTGTTCCGACACCTGGTCCGTCACCCGCTCCGCCGGAGGATGCGGCGGACCTCTCGTCGGCGAGGGCGGCGGCCCGCCGACTGACGTCCGCGGCTTCGGCGAACCGCTTCGCGGCCGTCAGCGCATTGCTCAGGTTGGTGAGCACCGCGATCTCGAAGAGCCGCTCGGTGGAGCCCCGGAAGATGGCCACGGCGCGTTCGCAGGCGGTGACGGCCTCGTCGGCGCGGCCGTCACCGGCCAGGGCGGTGCCGAGGTTGGTGAGGGCGGTGCCCTCCAGGACGACGTCACCGGTGTGGCGGAAATGGCCGGCGGCCCGGTCGAAGAGCGCGGCCGCGTCCGCGGTGCGCCGCATGCCCATCAGGGCGTGGCCGGACTCGAGGAGCAGCTCCGCGGCGCGCCGGCGATCACCGGTCCCGACGTGGACGAGCGCGGCCCGCTCCACGGCGGTGACGGCTTCCTCGAAGCGCCCGAGGCGGGCCAGCGTCTGGCCGGTCTTGCCCAGCAGGGTCGCCGTGTCCGTGAGTTCGGCGGCCGTGGCGGTCCCGTCCAGCCGCCGGTACAGCTCGGTCGCCTCGCGGGTGGCGACGAGCGCCTCCTCCCGGCCCGACCCGGGACCAGGGCCAGCCGGTGGCGTACGTCCGCGTGCTCGGGGAGGTCCACGGTGGGGTGGGCGAGCGCCAGCCGCCGGTACAGGTCGTCGGCCTCCCGCGTGACCGCGAGGGCGCGCTCCTCGTGGCCCAGCGCGAGGAGCCGGGTGCCGAGGTTGTTCAGGACCTTCGCCAGGTCGAGGCAGTGGGCGGCGAAGTCGGTCTCGGCCAGTTGCCGCTGGATGGCTACCGCCTCCTCGGCCGGGGCGAGGGCCTCCTCCCCGCGGCCCAGGTCCCCGAGGAAGGTTCCCAGGTTGATCAGCGCGGTGGTCAGGTCGGGCTGGTGGGCGGCGGGGTTCGCCTCCGCGAGCCCGCGGTACAGGTCGGTGGCCACCTCCGCAATCTCCAGGCCCTCCTCGGAGCGGCCTGAGGCGCGCAGCGCGAGCCCGAGGTTGGCGAGCGACATGGCGAAGTGGTGCCGCTCGGCGTCGGGGTCGGCGTCGGAAAGGCGCCGGTACAGCTCAACGGCCTCTTCGGCGGCGCCCAGGCCCTCCTCGACGCGGCCCGCGTCGAGGAGGCGCATGCCCAGGTTGTTGAGCAGCCCCGCCAGGTCGGGCCGGTACACCGGGTCGGCTTCGCACAGGCGCCCGTACAGCCCGGCCGCCTCCTGAGTCACGGCCAGGGCCTCCTCGGTGCGGCCGTGCCGCGAGAGCCGGTTGCCGAGCCCCGCCAGCGAGTCCGCCAGCCGGTCCTGGTGGGCGGTGTCGGAGGCGGCCAGGCGGCGGCTGATCGCCACCGACTCCTCGGCGAGGAACAGCGCCTCCTCCCAGCGGCCTGCGGCGGACAGCCGGTCGCCGAGCACGCTGAGGGCGTTCGCCAGCTGGGGCAGGTGTTCGGGGTCGCCCCCGGCGAGTTCACGGTGCAGGCGTACGGCCTCCTCGGCGGGTGCGACCGCCTGCTCCCGGCGCCCGGCGTTGGCCCGTCGCCACGCCAGCGTGCCGTAGAGCCAGGCGCGTTGGGCGAGGTCCGTGGTCGAGGCCAGGCGGTGCGCGATCAGCGTCTCGATGACGGCGAGGATCCCGCTGTCCAGGTCCGCGTGACGGCCCGAGGGCAGGTGCGACTCGACGGCCTCCAGCGCCGCGAGCAGGGACGGGGGTATGCGCTGCGCGGCCGCACCACCTCGCTCGGCCGCCCCGCCCGCCCCAGTCGCGCGCGTGTCGGCGAGGGCCGCGAGCGCGGTCAGGGCGGGGCTGCCCGCGGCGATCGCGATGCCGGGTTGGGCGCGCAGCAGCGGGTAGAGCACCCGCTCGCCGATGTGGTGCCAGCGGTCTGCGGCGGACGCCAGGAACGTCACGGCGCGCGGGGACACCGTGGGCCGCAGCTCGCCGTTCAGCAGGGCGGCCGGAACACCGCTCGTCCACGGGTCCGGGTCGTACGCGCTGACGTCGTGCCCGGGCGTGAGCAGGCCGAGGAAGTCCTCGGCGAGCCGGTCGGGGTAGAGCGGCTCCAGGACCAGCTCGCGCTCGGAGGGCGGGTAGCAGAACCGGTGGTCCAGGAGGAGGTCCTGCGGGTGGCCCGGCAGGTCGAGGGACCGTAACGCCGCCAGCCCGGTGTCGTGGTCCACCGCACCGGTGAGGGCGGCGGTGAACACCGTCTTGGCCATGATCGCGGGCCGGGTCCGGTAGTCCTGCCCCTGCCCGCCCGCGTCGAACAGGCGTTGCCACGCCCGGTATTCGCGGTCCAGCAGGTACGCCGACAGTTCGTGCGGCTCCGCGAGGGACAGCCGCTTGCCGCGCGCACGGGCGTCGACGGACACCAGGGCGGCCATGTGCAGGTTCAGCGTCAGGCCGAAGTCCCGGCGGCCGAGGGAGGCGGGCGGCTCGACGTCCGCCGGGTCCGGCAGGCCGTACAGGTCGCTCGCGCCGTACCGGTCCCTTGCCGCGGTGAACATCCGCAGCCGGTCCTCGTCCAGGGACGGCAGCAGCAGGTCACCGGCGTCGGCGCGACGGTCGGCGAGCTCGCCGCGCAGGGCCGCGAACCAGCGGACCGTACGGCCGATCAGCAGGACGCGCGTGGGGCGCTGCTGGTGCAGCACCGGATCGGCAAGCAGTTGTTCCAGCTCGCTGTACGCCCAGCGGTCGGCGTAGTCGACGACGAGCAGCACACCGGCCCCGCCGGCGGACGGTGACGGCGCCGGGCCGGGAAGCCCGCCCCGGAAACCCGCCTGGAGGACGTCCCAGCGCTCGGCCGCCGGCAGGCCGGGGCTCCGGGACAGTTCGGCGAACTCCGTGGCCAGCCGGGTCTTGCCCTGGCCGCCCGGCGCGTGGAGCAGCAGCACCGACAGCCGTGCGTCCCGCGCGTCCCGCCACTGCCGCAGCCGCTCCAGCTCTGCCGTTCGGCCGATGAAGGGGACGACGTGGCTCCGCGCGTCGAGGAGACGGCTGGGCTGGGCCATCAACCACGCGGTGTCCGGGGCGGCCGGGGCCGGCAACGCGTCGATCGCGGGCAGCCGCGTCCCGTAGTAGTGGTTGACAGTCGCGGTCGCGTTCGGGCCCTGTGCCGCCACCGCGCCGGCGGCGACGTGCTGCTCGTAGCGCGGCTCGGTCAAGACTCGCCGATCGGCGCCCGCGCCGACGAACCACCAGGCCCGTAATGGTTGTTGTTGATGGTGATGCTGGCTCCCTGCCCCTGCGCGCCCGCGCCACCCTCGTGGATCACCTGGTTGTAGACGCCGCCGGCGGCCGACCGGTGGAGCGCCGCGTCGAGGGCCCGGATCTCGCCCTCGGCGCCGGGCCGGCCGGCCAGCAGCTCGCGCAGCAGCCCCGTGGACTCGGCCGACCGGTCGGCGTTCGTCTCCAGTGCCGCCCCGAGGCGGGCCGCCCAGTCGTCGTGCGCCGCGCCCAGGGCGGACTCGTCGCCCCGCTCGTACGCGGCGAGGACGGTGGCCCGCGCCTGTTCCAGCTCGGCTCCGGCCCGGGCGCCCTCGTCGGCGCGCCCGATCCCGAGCAGTCGGACGAAGCCCTGCTTGGTGTGCCCCCACGCGTCCGTTGTCATCGCGGTGACGAGCGTGGTCGCGGCGGTGGCGGCGACAGCCGCGACAGCAGGATCCAAGACGATCTCCCCCTACAGAAGCACGGAACCACTCCTGGGGCACAAGTGTGCCACCGGGGGGCGCGTTTGATGGCGGGGTTCACGTCAACCGGCGTGCCCACTTCTGTTGGTCACACCGCGCGGTCCGGGTCACGCCGCCGGAACAGGTGGTGCGTCACGCCGCTCGGGCTGGGGACAAACTCCGGGTGGAACCGGTCGAGCAGCTCCTCGGGCGGATCCCGCAGGCGCAGTCCGGAGCCGAGCTTCACCGGCGAGATGGCCACGTGCGGGGTGTCGACGCCGCAACACTCCGGAACACCCGCAGGGAAAGCCCCTTCCGGTGTCGGGAACGGGAGCAGCACCCGAACGTCCCCGACGGGCACACCAAGGGCTCCTGCCCGCGGGGGGAAGGCTGTCCGACCAGTGGCAGGCCCTCCGGGCCGGGTTCGATGACCGCGGAGCGGGGCACCGGGCGGGGTCGGGCCACGGCCCGCGGTCCGCGGTCCGCGACGCGCGCGCCGTCCGGGCCGGGGCCGGGCCGGGATGACGGTGCGCCGGCTGCTGCCGCCGCCTCGCGCAGCCAACGTCCGGCGTCGGCCGCCGCCTTCGCCTGCGCGCGGTACACCTGCGCCTCGTGCCACAGGCGGGCGGCCTCCACCGCTTCCACGAGCGCCACCAGCAGGGTCAGGACCACCACCGCGCCGCCGCCCCCGGGCATTGCGCGGGGGCGTGTTCCAACGCACGTGCCGACGCCCGCCCGCACGCGCCCGCCCATCCAACGACCGGTCGCCCGGAGCCCGGCCGGCCTGCTCGCAGGCGCTGGCAGCCGCGGCGATCCGCTCGCGGACGGCCGCGGGGGCGTGCGCGGCGGCGGCGACCAGGAGGTCGCCGAGCGCGGCCACGTCACCTGCGCCCTCGGCCCGCCCGTCCGGGACAACGCGGCCGCGGCCGCGCGCACCAGGCGCTCCGCCACCGCCCGGTCCACCGGGCCGACGACGGGCTTGTAGCGCTCCGTACGCGGGGCAGCGACAAGTCGTAGGCCAACGAGCTGCCGGAGAACCACACCGGGCGGTAGGTACACGCATTCGCCGTTCACCCGGGAGGCCGCCGACAGGGCCGGCCGAGGTGACTGCCCGTACATGCGTTTGCCATCGGCTGGACGGGGCTAGGCGTAGAGCTGCGGGTGGTGGTCTTCGCGGAGCGGACGGTCACGGGGCTGCCACCGGGGACGCTCCTGAACCGCATCGGCGTCCTGCTTCGAGAGAGGAAGGCTCCATGACCAACGTGCCACCGGCCACCACCACCGATTCGGGCGCACCCGTCGAGAGCGACGAGCACTCGCTCACCGCGGGTCCCGGCGGGCCGATCCTGCTCCAGGACGCCTACCTGATCGAGCAGATGGCCCAGTTCAACCGGGAGCGGATTCCCGAGCGGCAGCCGCACGCCAAGGGCAGCGGCGCCTTCGGCCACTTCGGGGTGACCCATGACGTCAGCGCCTACACCAAGGCCGCCGTCTTCCAGCCTGGCGTACGCACCGAGCTGCTGGCCCGGTTCTCGACCGTCGCGGGCGAGCGCGGGAGCCCGGACACGTGGCGCGACCCGCGCGGTTTCGCGCTGAAGTTCTACACCAGCGATGGCAACTACGACATGGTCGGCAACAACACGCCGGTCTTCTTCGTCAAGGACCCGATGAAGTTCCAGCACTTCATCCGCTCCCAGAAGCGCCGCGCTGACAACAACCTCCGCGACCACGACATGCAGTGGGACTTCTGGACCCTCTCCCCCGAGTCGGCCCACCAGGTGACCTGGCTGATGGGCGACCGCGGGATCCCGCGTACCTGGCGGCACATGAACGGGTACACCTCGCACACGTACATGTGGATCAATGCCGCCGGTGAGCGGTTCTGGGTGAAGTACCACTTCAAGACCGACCAGGGCGTGGAGTGCTTCACGCAGGACGAGGCCGATCAGATGGCGTCGGCCGACACCGACTACCACACGCGCGACCTCTTCGAGCACATCCGGGACGGGGAGTTCCCCAGCTGGACCCTGTACGTGCAGGTGATGCCGTATGAGGAGGCCGCGGGGTACCGGTTCAACCCGTTCGACCTGACGAAGGTGTGGCCGCACGGCGACTACCCGCTGATCCAGGTCGGCCGGATGACGCTGGACCGCAACCCCACGGACAACCACGCCGAGATCGAGCAGGCCGCTTTCCAGCCGAACAACTTCGTACCCGGCATCGGCCCGAGCCCGGACCGGATGCTGCTGGGCCGGCTCTTTTCGTACGCCGACGCGCACCGCCACCGCATCGGCGGAAACTACCAGCAGCTCCCGGTCAACGCCCCGGTCGTGGACGTGCACACGTACTCCAAGGACGGCGCCATGGCCTTCCGGAAGGCGACCGACCCGGTCTACGCGCCGAACTCCAAGGGCGGCCCGGCGGCCGACACCGAACGGTACGGCCAGCCGCCGAGCTGGGAGACCGACGGGGCGATCACCCGCAGCGCCTACGTGTCGCACGCCGAGGACGACGACTGGAGCCAGGCGGGCACGATGGTCCGCGAGGTCCTGGACGACGCGGCCCGCGACCGGCTGGTGGAGAACGTCGTGGGGCACCTCCTGAACGGGGTGACCGAGCCGGTTCTGGAGCGCGCCTTCCAGTACTGGTCCAACATCGACAAGTCGATCGGCGAGCGCATCGCGCAGGGCGTGCGCGCCAGGGCGGCCGAGAAGGACCCGAAGGCGGCCCAGCAGGGCAACCCAGCGCGGAGCAGCATGCAGGACAAGGCTTGAGCGTTCACATACGGGCCTGCTCGCGCGCGGACCTGAACGCGGCGCCGCAGCACGGTGCGGGCGGGGCCCGATGCCCGGAGGAGCCGGCCACCACGAGGGTGGCCGGCTCCTCCGGGCCTTACGGCTGTCCGGCTCTAGCAAGCTCGTACTGGTCGACTTGAGCTGCCTGACCAGGAAGTCGATCCGCCCCTTCAGGGTGCTGGGCGGCTTGCGGGGGCGGGCGTGGCCCACGGATCGGTCGCCTGCCCCGCCCACGGCACAGCAGCAGGCACAGCATCGGCGGGCCCGCTCCCGAGGCGGCGGGCGCCGCGGGAGCGGGCCCAGCCGGGCTACGGACGGAAGCGGGGATCGGTCGGGGTGGGCGGTGCCCAGGTCGTCCGCCAGCACCCGGACGTCAACATCAACGGCTCCCTCAGCGCCCGGCCAGCCGGTTGCTGACGGGTCCGTCAGTGAGGCATACCCAGCCCGGAAAACAGGTGCCGCAGCGGCGCCGGAGGGAAGACAGTCACGGGCACGGCCCGCTCCTTCTTCAGGTTGCGCTCCGAGTCGAACAGCACCCCGCTCGGGTGCGCCTGCAGTCAGCGCTTCAGATGACCGGGGGGGGCGGCCCAACTTGGTCATCCGCCATACGGTGCGCCACTGCAGCTTTGCAGGACAGGCAGAGGGAGCAGCGACGTCATGCTTTGGCATCGGGCATGCCGCTGGTGACGACGATCGCCGCCACATCGCCCGTCTTCGTGCGGCCCAACCAGACGACGCCGCCCGACTCGGCCCCGAACGTGACCGGATCGGCTTGCTGCGACTCATCTCGTACCCGTTCGCACCCGTCGGCCAACTGCTCAGAAGCGCGCGGTGCAGGGACCCCGTCTATGAACGTGCGAAACGGTGCGGACAAGGTCGTCCAAGCGCCTGCATCGGCAAAGCAGCCGACATTGGCATCGGAGAAGAAGCGGGGCTCCACGCCCGGCTGAAGCCGGGCGATGTCGTCCTCGACACTCAGGCCCATCTCGATGGGCTCGGCGTTGCTCCCGGTTGACACGGTCGCGGACGACGTCGGCGTAGGACTGGGAGCTGAAGCCGCAGACGATGAGCACGGGGATGCCCGCGAACTCGAGCCAGCCGGTCAGCTGCTGCCGAAGGGTATCCTTCTCCGCCGCGACGTACAGGGCGTGCTCCTGGCCTGCGATGCGGTCGAGGCGGAACCAGTCGGGCGGCTGCCGCCCGAAGGCGTCCGCGCTCGGCCAGGCCGGTGGGACGTGGACTTGGCGGACGGTGTCGATCAGGTCGGGGAAGCGGCCCTCGCGGCGGGCCTGGGCCGGCCGGGCGGACAGCCGGCGGTACATCGGCGGGGTGTGCGGCAGCACGCCCTCGGCGGCGAGGCGGTACACCACCTGTCTTAAGGTCACCTTGAGACAGCGCGTACCCGTCCACGATCTCCCGAGCACGGTCCACGACGAGGGGCCACCGGATCCGTTCACGAGCCATACCGGTACGTGTACCCCTGCGGTGCCGCCGGCCCCCGGACACGGGACAGACCTCTTCCCACGGCTATCGCGTGGGTGCGAATTGGAGTCGTGGACAGGGTCGCGACGTCAGCGCGCCCCGTATGGTGGCCTGATGTTCGATTATCTGGAGATCAAGGCGCTGCCGCCGGGACCCCGGTTCGCTGCCACGCTGCGATTCTGGGTCAACGGTGAGGACGTAGTTCAAGAAGCGGTCGACGTAGGCGGCCGCGGGCCGTATGCGGCCCGAATGCTGCCGGCAGGGCTGCCCGGCCCATTGCGAGCGACGGGCGAACCGCGCCGCTTGGAGCTGGGGGAACCCGAGTGCACGGGTGGATGCTGCGGCTTCCTGAACGTGGTCGTGCAGCGGTTCGGCGAGATCGTTCAGTGGTCGGACTGGGAGGTGCCGCGGTGGTCCCCGCTCGCCCCCGACCCCTATCCGCCGCCAGAGCTCCACTTCGACGCGAATCAGTACGACGCCGAAGTGGCTCGCGCTGAGGCGGACCGCTGGTGGCAGGTGTACTCGTAGTCCACTCCGACGTGCCCCCGCTCACTGCACGCTCCTGCCAGCCGCAGCAGACCCAGGTGCTGTCGAAGCGAAGCTCGGGAACATTCCCGCCAGGCCGCGACTGCCAGGTAGCCGTGTGCCTGCTCGCGCGTTCTTGCTCCCGCCCGACCAGAACGGCACCAGCCCATACCCGAAAGGTGGTCCCCGGTCGCCGACCGTCGAGCCCGGTCATACGTTCAGTGACGGAACGCCAGTCGTGACATCCGCCGAAATGGAGCAGTTGTGAGTGAGTTCGACATCTGGGGCTACGGGCCGGGCATCGGGTACCAGCAGGGCACCGACATCGTCGGGTACAA
>NZ_SSBM01000050.1:0-37351 GCF_004795115.1 Streptomyces sp. A0592 | reverse complement strand
TCAACCGGCTCAAGCAGTGGCGCGGCATCGCGACCAGGTACGACAAGACCGCCCAGTCCTACCAAGCAGCCGTCACCCTCGCGTCGCTCCTGATGTGGGCGTGACACTTTGACGACAACTCCTAGGCCCAAGGGGACGCCGAGCCGGCCCGGACGCGGAGAGGCTGCCGTATTCAGCTGCGCGGGCCAGGTTCAGCGCGCCGAAGGGTTTCCTCCCGGAGCCGACCGGCCGCGGCCGGCCTCAGCCACGCGCAGCCTCAGGAAGCAGGTGCGGCGGCCCGCGGGGCCGGCACGGCCGCGCGGCGGCCCGTTTTCGCTCGCTGCCGTCGGGCAGGCGCGGACCATGGATCAGTCGAAGGCACCCGTACTCGAGGCGCTGGACGCCTACCACGCCGACGGACAGACACCGTTCACACCCCCGGGGCACAAACAGGGACGGGGCGCCGATCCCCGGGTACGCGCCGTCCTCGGCGACAGCGTCTTCCGCTCCGACGTGCTGGCGACCAGCGGGCTGGACACTCGTACGTCCTCCCACGCCGTGGTGGAGGAGGCTCAGGCCCTGATGGCCGAGGCCGTCGGCGCCGACCATGCCTTCTTCTCCACCTGCGGGAGTTCCCTGTCGGTGAAGTCGGCGATGCTTTCCGTCGCCGGCCCCGACCAGAAGCTGCTCGTGGGGCGGGACGCCCACAAGGCCGTCGTGTCGGGGCTGATCCTCTCGGGTATCCGGCCCGTCTGGGTCGACCCGCAGTGGGACGCGGAACGGCACCTCGCGCACCCGCCGTCCGCCGAGGCCTTCGAAGCCGCCTTCGCCGAGCACCCCGACGCCCGCGGAGCGTTGGTGACCACGCCGACCCCCTACGGCACCTGCTCGGACCTCGCCGCCATAGCCGACGTCTGCCACGCCCGCAGCCGTCCTTTGATCGTCGACGAGGCGTGGGGCGCCCACCTGCCCTTCCACCCCGACCTGCCGACCTGGGCCATGGACGCCGCCGCTGACATCTGCGTCACATCCGTCCACAAGATGGGCTCCGGCCTGGAGCAGAGCTCGGTCTTCCACCTTCAGGGCAACCTGATCAAGCCCGAAGTGCTCAGGAGCCGTGAAGACCTGCTCGGCACCACCAGCCCCTCCGTGCTCGTGTACGCGGCACTGGACGGCTGGCGCCGGCAGATGGTCGAACAGGGGAAGAGGCTCTACGACGACGCGCTCGCCCTGGCGGAGCAGGTCCGCAGCCGGATCTCCCGGATCGAGGGCACGCGGGTCCACGGCCGTGAGGACTTCTGCGGGCCGGGCAGGGCGGTGGACCTGGACCCGCTCCAGATCATCGTCGACATCAGCGCGTGGGGAGTCATCGGCTACCAGGCCGCCGACTGGCTTCGGGCGAACCATCGCATCAACCTCCACCTCGCCGACCACCGCCGTATCAGCGCGCAGCTCACCCATGCCGACGACCACAGGACGGCCGACATCCTGCTGAGCGCCCTGACCGATCTGGCGGCGCATGCCCCTCAGCTCCGTACGGGCCGGCCCGTAGATGTGCCGCCCCCGTCCCGGCTCCGGCTGGAGCAGGCGGCCCTGCCCCGCGACGCCTTCTTCGGCCCGACCGAGCAGGTGCCCTGGAGGGAGGCGGACGGGCGGATCGCCGCCGAGATGCTGACCCCCTACCCCCCGGGGATTCCTGCGGCACTGCCCGGCGAACGCCTCACGGCGGACGTCCTGCGCTACCTGCGCTCCGGAGTCGACGCAGGCATGGTCGTCCCCGACGCCGTCGATACGAACGTCATGAGCGTGCGTGTGCTCCAGGACGGGTGACCCGGCGACCGCCTCCGCAAACGACGGCCGGCCGGATGCCGGGCCTGCCACGACCCCGCGACACCAGTGAGGAGAGGGAGATGACCGGCTCAGCAGACTTCGCGCCGACTACCGCGGTGATCACGGGCTCGGACTCCGGTATCGGGCGGGCCGTGGCCGTCCGGCTTGCCGAGGCCGGCTACGACGTGGGCATCACCTGGCACACGGACGAGCGAGGGGCGCAGGAAACGGCGGAAGAAGTACGTGCGCACGGCCGGCGGGCGGTGGTGTCCCGCCTCGACCTCACCGAGCTGCCGGACGCCGCACACATCATCGACGCCCTGGCGGACGAGCTCGGGGGCATCGACGTCCTCGTCAACAACGCGGGCACCGGCACGGCGACACCTTTCGTCGACCTGGACCTGACGACCGTGCGGGAGGTCCTGGACGTCGACCTCGTGGGGCCGCTGCTCTGCGGGCAGCGCGCAGCGCGCCGCATGATCGAGCAGGGCCGGGGCGGGCGGATCGTCAACATCACTTCCGTGCACGAGCACCAGCCGCGTGTCGGCGCGGGTCCGTACTGCGCCGCCAAGGCCGGGCTGGGGCTGCTGACCCAGGTGATGGCCCTGGAACTGGCCGAGCACCGGATCACCGTGAACGCTGTCGCCCCGGGGGAGATCGCCACCCCCATGACAGGGCAGGAGGACGCGGACGTACACACGGTGAGCAGGCCCGGCATCCCCCTCGGCCGTCCTGGGGATGCCCGCGAGGTCGCCGAGGTCGTCGTCTTCCTCACGGGCCCCGCAGCGTCGTATGTGACCGGCGCGTCCTGGGCGGTGGACGGGGGGATGCTGCGGATGGGCCCGATGGCGGGTTCACACCTCGACCGCAATGACTGGCGCAGACCATGACCCTGCACGCACACCCCTGCCGCGCCACCCGATCTGCTCCCTCCGCCACCTCCGCGGAGCGGTCCACCGCAGACCGGGAGTTCCTCCCCCGACAGCCAGGGCGCGTCCTCGGCCGCCCTCCGGACAGAAGCAGGCACGAGGAGACGGATGTGGGAGACGCCGACACGGCACATGGCCCTGCTGGGGTTCTGTACGCGCAATTGCGGCGTGCGTGCCGCCACCAGGCGGACGAACTGTGGGCGCTCAGCAGTGCCCTGCACGAGGACCCCGAGCTCGCCTACGAGGAACACCGTGCGGCCGCGCTGCTCACCGGCGAACTCCACCGGGCGGGTTTCACGGTAGAGCGAGGAGTGGCCGGTCTCGACACGGCCTTCCTGGCCCGCACGGCGAGGGGAGGGGGGCGGTGCGTGGCGCTGCTGTTGGAGTACGACGCGCTCCCTGATCTGGGACACGCCTGCGGGCACAACCTGATCGCCGCGGCCGGGCTGGGGGCGGCGCTGGCCTTGCGCGGTGTCCAGGTGGCGGGAGCGTTCGAGGGGACGGTGCTCGCCGTGGGAGCGCCGGCGGAGGAACGGGGTGGCGGAAAGGTCGCCCTGGCCGAAGCCGGCGTGTTCGACGGGGTCGACGCGGCGCTGATGTTCCATCCGGGGGTCCACGACTGGTCGTGGGCGCCGCTGACCGCGCAGACCCAGGTCCGGGTGGGGTTCCACGGCCGGGCAGCACATCCGACGGGTGATCCCACCGGTGGGATCGACGCGTTGGCCGCCCTGGTCCAGCTGTTCAACACGGCAGCGGCGGTGGGCAGGAGGCTGCCCCCTGGCTCGCACGTCCAGGGGATCGTGACCCACGGAGGCGTCGCGACCAACATCGTTCCGGCCTACGCCGAAGGCCTGTTCGGCCTGCGCGCGGCCACGAGCACCGCGCTGGACGCACTGGTCGCGGACGTGAGCCGCTGGGCCGAAGGTGTCGCGGCCGCGACCGGCACCTGGGTCGAAGTGACCCGGCTGGGCAGGGGCTATGCCCATTTCCGGGATAACGACGTCCTCTCGGACCGGTTCGCCCTGCACATCGCACGCGCGGGAATCCGACTTACCGAACCCGTCGGCGGGGTGTTCCCGGGGTCCTCCGACATCGGTGACGTCAGCAGCCGGGTGCCCGCCATCCATCCATTCGTCGCGATCCTCGGTGACGAGGGTTCGGACCACACCCCGGCCTTCGCCCGCGCCGCGGCATCGGACCGGGGACGCGAAGTGATGCTGGCCGCCGCCGAGGCCCTGGCCTGCACGGCGGCCGATGTCCTCACCGATTCCGGATTCGCCGCCCGGGCATGGGCCCGGCAGCACGAGAAGGCGGCGGCCGGGCTGTAGGCGACCGGTGGAGCCCGGCCGACGACAGCCGGCCGACACCACCTCGACCGGCAAGATCCGACAGAGACGGCCTGGTCCGTTTCGCGTGTAATGCCGCGTTCTGGGTACGCGCAGCATGACCGTGTCAGCACACCGTCGATGAAAGGTCGCGTCATGCCCCGAGGATCCAGCCCCAAGCGCGAGCGCCAGTACGAGCACATCAAAGAGTCCGGCGAGAAGCGCGGCATGTCCGAGGACCGGGCAAAGGAGATGGCCTCCCGAACGGTCAACAAGGAACGCGCGCGTTCGGGAGAGAGCAGCACCGCAAGCCGCAGCTCGACCCGAGGCAAGTCCCCCTCACAGCGCGGCGGCGAGAAGTCCGGTGGCGGCAGCGGCGGTGGCAGCTCCTCGGGACGCACCAAGGACGACCTGTACCAGGAAGCCAGGAAGCGCGGCATCGAGGGCCGCTCGACGATGACCAAGCAGCAGCTCAAGAACGCCCTTGGCCACTGACCGCAGAGCGGAACGAGGAGGAACCGCCGTGGCCGTCCGCCATCAGCTCGTCCGGTGCCCGCCGCATCGTGTGTGGGCCGTACTCGCCGACCCGACCCTGTATGGGGAATGGGTGGTCGGGCCCTCCGCATCCACCCCGCTCGACGTCACCTGGCCCGCGCCGGGATCCCGGCTGCGTTACACGATCCGGCTGGGCCCCTGGAGCGCCGAGGGAACGACGACCGTACGCCACCAGGAGGCCGGCAGGGAGCTGGAGCTGGAGGCGGCGTTTAAGTCGCTCGGCACGGCTCGGATCTTCCTCCAGCTCAGGCCGTGGGGCGAGGAGACCCTCGTCGTCTGCGACGAGCACCCGCTGCGCGGCCCGGGCGGCTCCCTGCACAACTCCGTGAGCGAGGCGGCGCTCCAGCTCCGCCACCGCGGCATGCTGCCCCGTCTGGCCAGGCTCGTGGAGCAGCAGCCCGGCGAGGTGCGCCGTGCCTGACGCGGTGGTGATCGGCGCCGGCCCCAATGGGCTGGTGGCCGCGAACCTGCTGGCCGACGCCGGGTGGAGCGTGGAGGTCCTGGAGACGCAGGAGCAACCGGGCGGGGCCGTGCGCAGCGACCGCGGGGTGCATCCCGACTACGTGTCGGACATGTTCAGCGCCTTCTATCCGCTCGCCGCCGCCTCACCGGTCCTCGCCCGTCTCGATCTGGCCGCCGAGGGCCTGCAGTGGAGCCATGCCCCCGCCGTACTGGCCCATCCCCTCCCCGATGGTCGGTGCGCGGTGCTGGAACGCCGGGTGGAGGACACCTGCGTCGGGCTGGCCGGGTTCGCCGATGCCGACGGCGACGCTTGGCTGGACCTGTACCGGACGTGGAGCCGGCTCGGGCCGGACCTCCTGCAGGCGCTGTTCACCACCTTCCCGCCGATCCGCTCCGGGCTGCGGCTGGCCGCTCGGCTCCGCGCCTCCGGCGGCCTGCGGCTGGCCCGGAAGCTGGCCCTGCCGGTACGACGCCTGGGCGAGGAGGAGTTCGCGGGGGAGGGCGGCCGGATCCTGCTCGCCGGGAACGCCCTGCACGCGGATCTGGCCCCAGAGGCGGCGGGCAGCGGTGGATTCGGCTGGCTGATGTCCATGCTGGGGCAGAGCCACGGCTTCCCGGTTCCCGTCGGAGGGGCCGGCTCCCTCACCGCGGCGCTCGTGAACCGCCTGAGGCGCCGCGGCGGCGTCGTGCGCTGCGGGGAGCGCGTCGCGGAGGTCGTCGTACGGAACGGCACCGCGGTCGGGGTCCGGACGGCGGGTGGGGAGAGCATCGGCGCGCGCCGGGCGGTCCTGGCCGACACCTCGGCGCCGGCGTTGTACGGGGATCTGGTCGGCGAAGAACACCTCCCGTCCCGCCTGGTGCGGGACCTGCAACGGTTCCAGTGGGACTTCGCGACCTTCAAGGTCGACTGGGCGCTGACCGCTCCGGTGCCGTGGACGGCACCGGGAGCGGTCGGCGCGGGGACCGTCCACCTCGCCGACGGTGTCGACGGCCTCACCCGCTTCGCCGCCCAGATCGCCGCGGGAGCGGTCCCCGACGAGCCGTTCGCCCTGTTCGGCCAGATGACCACCGCGGACCCCAGCCGGTCACCGGCAGGCACGGAGTCGGCGTGGGCGTACACCCACCTCCCGCAGGACATCGCCGCCGACGCAGGTCCCGACGGCATCACCGGACGTTGGGACTCCCGCGAACAGCAGACCATGGCCGACCGCGTCGAAGCCCAGGTGGAACGCTTCGCACCCGGCTTCCGGGAGCGGATCGGCGCCCGCAGGATCCTGGCCCCCGCCACCCTCCAGGCCATGGACGAGAACCTCCACAACGGCGCCATCAACAACGGCACCACCGCCCTGCACCAGCAGACCGTCTTCCGGCCCACACCCGGGACCGGCAGGCCCGAGACCCCGGTCAAACGGCTCTTTCTGGCCTCCGCGGCCGCGCACCCCGGCGGCGGCGTCCACGGCGCGCCGGGCGCGAACGCCGCCCGGGCCGCCCTGCGTCTGCACGGGCTACCGGCCGTCCTTCACCACGCCCAACGCGTCTGACGGGGTGCACGGAATGCGATAGCCCGTGCTGCATTCGCGTGTCCGCCCCCGCGTCACGGCTCGAAAATCGCCCGGGCGCCCAGCAGCGAACCGGGTACGAGCCTCTGCCCGGGCGGCTCGGGATGCAATGGCAGCCGCCACACGTCGCCGGTCCCCGCCCCCGGTCGGCAGCCTCCGGCCGCCCTGCGCCACGCGAGGGCGCCGTACGGGGGAGCCAGGGCTGCGGTTGGCGGTTGCTTTCCCCACTCCGGTGTCGTCCGTGTGTACCATGCCGAACGGCCGCCCTTTTTCGGCATGCCGCCTTCTCGCCCGGCCCTTTCCCGTTCGGCCGGACCGCGAGGCAATGGCTGAACCCGGTTGGGGGTGGCTCACCGCGATCCGCTTCTGCTGGCCAGAAGCTGTTCGAGTGGCCAGGTGGTGATCAGCCGATCCGCTCCCAGGCCGATCCGTGCCGCGCGCGCGTAGCCCGTGCTCTGCCAGTGGAGCTGTTCTGGGGCATGGGCATCGGTGTCCACGGCGAAGAGGCAGCCTGCGGCGGCGGCCTGCGCGAGGAGGTCGTCCGGCGGGTCGCGCCGTTCGGGCCGGCAGTTGATCTCCACCGCGGTGCCGGCCTCCGCGCACGCGGCGAAGACCGTTCCCGCATCGAAGCGCGACTGGGGGCGCCCTCGGCCGGTGATGATCCGGCCTGTGCAGTGCCCCAGGACGTCGACGCGCGGGTTGCGGACCGCTGCCACCATGCGCGCGGTCATCGGTTCGGGCTCCGAGCGGAGCTTGGAGTGCACGGACGCCACGACGATGTCGAGTCGGCCGAGGAGGTCCTCGTCCTGGTCGAGTGAGCCGTCGTCGAGGATGTCGCACTCGATGCCGGTGAGCAGCCGGAAGTCCGGGCCGGTCCTGGAGTTCACGTCGGCGACGGCCTCCAGCTGGCTCCTCAGCCGCTCCGGGCTCAGTCCGTGGGCGATCGTCAGCCGCGGTGAGTGATCGGTGAGAACGGCCCATTGGTGGCTCAGGGCGCGGGCCGCGTCGGCCATGTCCTCGATCGGGCTGCCGCCGTCGGACCAGTCGGAATGCAGGTGGCAGTCCCCGGTGCTCGCCGCCGCCAGGTCCCAGCCGGCTTGGGCGTCGGGGGCGGCTTCGGATTGCAGGCGGGCGAGGTAGTTCGGGATTGCCCCGGTGGATGCCTGGGCGATCACCTCGGCGGTGACCGGTCCCACCCCGCGCAGCCGCTCGGCCTGGGCAGGATCCACCGGGCCCGGAGGCAGGGCACGGACGGCGTCGGCGGCGGTGTGGAAGGCCCGCACCCGGTACGGGGACGCCCCGCGCCATTCGAGGAGGAAGGCGATCCGGCGCAGGGCTTCGTCCGGGGTCATGGCAGGGGGGTTCCGCCGGTGGCGTTGACGATCTCGCCGGTGATGTAGGACGCCTGGTCGGAGGCGAGGAAGACGTAGGCGGGTGCCATCTCCGCCGGCTGTGCGGGCCGGCCCAGTGGCGACTGCTCGCCGAACTTCGTCGGGTCGGGCATCGTCGCGGGGATGAGGGGGGTCCAGACCGGCCCGGGTGCGACGGCGTTGGCCCGGATTCCTCGCTCGGCGAGCATCTGGGCGAGGCTGTGGGTGAAGGAGATGATCGCGGACTTGGTCATGGCGTAGTCGAGGAGGTGCGGGCTGGGCTGGTAGCCCTGCACGGAGGCGGTGTTGATCACCGAGGCGCCGCGCGGCATGTGGGCCAGAGCGGCCTTGGTGAGCCAGAACATCCCGTACAGGTTGGTCTTCATCACCCGGTCGAACTGCTCGGTGGTGATCGCCTCGATCCCGTCCGGCTGGGCCATCTGGTAGGCGGCGTTGTTGACGAGCAGATCGATGCCGCCCAGCTCCCTCACCGTTTTGTCGACGAGGGCGGTGCACTCGCCCTCGTGTCGGATGTCGCAGGCGACGGCCACTGCGGTGCGGCCCGCCTCGCGGATCAGGCGGGTGGTCTCGTCGGCCTCTTCTGCCTCCTCGGGCAGGTGGGTGAAGACGACGTCGGCGCCCTCCCGTGCGAAGGCCAGGCAGACGGCCCGGCCGATCCCGGAGTCTCCACCGGTGACCAGCGCCTTGCGGCCGCGCAGCATACCGTGGCCCTCGTAGGCGTCCTCGCCGTGGTCGGGGCGGGGATCCATCGCTTCGGTGGAGCCCGGATGGTCTTGGCCCTGCTCGGGGAACGGGGGGCGGGGGTGCAGCGTCTCAGGGTCGATGAGCCCTGCGTCCTTCGGGTCGGTCATGGCATTCTCCGTCATGGTAGGAGGGCTGGGGGCCTGGGGCGGGTCAGGCGGAGGGCGGGTAGGCGGGGGACGGGTAGGCGGCGGACGTGAGCCGTCGGGTGAGGTGCGCGGTGTTCGCCGCCAGGGTCTTGGTGGTGGCGGCGGTCGTGTCCGAGGTCTCGTCGAGGTCCTGGTGGTCGGTGCCCTGCATGGCCTCGCCGACCCAGTGGGTGACGGCGTTCGGCGCGAGGGAGAATCCGACGTCATTGACGCCCTGGAAGAGATCGGCACTGGCCTTGTGCGCGCCGTCCTCCTTGCCGACCACGCATACCGCGGCGGCTTTGCCGTAGGTGGGCAGGCGGCCCTCGTCGTCGCTCTCGCCGGGTTCGGCGTCGAGGCGTTCCAGCACGCGCTGGGCGACGCGGGAGGGGTGGCCGAGCCAGATCGGCGTGGACAGGACCAGGATGTCGCAGCCCAGGATCGTGTCCCTGATCTCCGGCCAGGCGTCATCAGGCCCCATGTCGACCTCGACACCCGGCTTGACGTCGTGATCGGCGATGCGGATCACCTTCCCCGTCACACCGTGCTCGGAGAGCCGCCATCGTCTGCTCGGCCCGCAACTGCGAGCTGGACCGCTTCGGCGACGGTGACAGCGTGCAGACCACCGCGACGGCCCGCAGCGGAGTGGTGTCGGTCGTGGAGTTCATGATTCCCGGCTACCCACGCCACAGAGCGGCATCCCACAAATCCACCGGTATGAACCGATGGAGACGGGATGCTGGTGCAATGGGCGGGGTGGGTGGGCCGGGTCTGGTTCCTCGTGGCCGGAGGGCCGTGTCGGGAACGACCGACGCGCGGGGTGCTTCCGTGTCACAGGCCTTGCTCAAGGAACCGGCCGCTGTGGTGAAGTTCTTCGAGCAGGCGTCCAGCATCGGTCAGCAGGGTGCCCTGCAGGGCGGTCACTTCCGGCCACCCGTCCTCGGCGAGCAGGGCCTGGCGGGCGTTGTCGAGCTGGTGGGCGGCCTTGGTGAGCGTCTGGTTCAGTACCTGCGGCTCGGTGCGCTCCTGCCGGCCGATCTGGTGGATCGCCGCCGCCGCCGCGCGCAAGAGCTCCCCGTAGGCCGAGCGGAACGCCGCCGGCAGGATGGCGAGCTCGTTGCTGGAAACGGCGTGGTCGAGGCTGCGGCTGGCGGAGCGGAGATGATCCTGGCACCGCTGGCAGATATCAAGCGCTTCGCGGGCCCGACCGAGAGCGTCCGCGGACCCTTCGATGGCGGATCGTGGGTTGAGACGGCTGTTCTCCACCTCCGTGTCCACGGCCTGCCGGATCCGGTCGGCGTCCGAGGACAGCTCCCGCCACTCCCCGCGTAGGCGGTTGATTCGCTCCCCATCGGGGGTGTCGGTCTCGAAGGCGTCGGCGAGTTCACCCATGCGGCCTTCCACGCGGCGGAAGAGGTCGGCGACTGCTTCCTTGCGGTGGAGGGTGTGCCGGGCGGGAGCGAGGACCAGGTGGGCCACCATCCCGCAGGTCGCGCCGAGCGCCACGGATGCGACGAGGTATCCGATGTAGTCGATCTGCCCGAGCCCGGAGGAGTAGGCGAAGAAGCCGATGATGGCGACCTGCGTACCGTGCGCGCCCAGCGGGCGGAAGCGGCCCACCGCGAGGGCCACAAGCGTCAGCAGGGCGAAGGACCAGCCGTGGATCCCGGCGACGGCTGCGAGCAAGGCCGCCAATGCTGCCCCCACCGCCATCGCGGCCAGGTACTGCGCGCAGTCCCGCAGCGAGCGGTACACCGTTGCCTGAAGCGCCACCAGAGCGGTGAAGGGCGCGAACGTGGAAACCGTGGGTGGCAGCAGATGGCGGGCCAGCACCCAGGCGATGGTCGCCGCCGCCACGGTCTTCACGACGAGAACCAGGTCGTCGCGCTCGCTGCCGGAGGCTCGTACTCCGCGCCGCACGAAACGGACGGCATCCCGTACCGCTGCCCTGGCCGACGTCCACAAGCGGTTCCGTCTCGGCATCTTCACCTCCGGCCAGACGCCTGCCCCGGAGCGAAAGCCGCACACACGCGAGCGTGCCGAAGACACCGGGCGTCGCGGGCCCGGTACGGCGGTGGACCGTTCGGGTCCGGGAGGTTCATGCGCTCCACCGTTCGGGGCAGGAGCGACGTCCTTCGTGGCGGCACGCACACGGCATCCCGGCGACACCGGCCCCACGCCCCCCGAGGGGTCACAGGGCCCGTTGGTCGCGGGTGCTTTGGCGGAGCTGGTCGGTGTGCCGCACGAGAGCCTCGATGCGTTCGGCGAGGCGGGCGTCTCGGGCCGCAGATGGGCTCGGGCGGCGGCCAGGGGGTGCACGAGGCGGGCGGCGTCGTTGTCGGCGAGAACCGCGTTCAGCTCGCCGACTGCGTCTTCGGCGGTGGCGGGCAGACCGGTGAGGCGGTTCTCCGGCGAGACGACGGAGGTCGGCCGCATGGGCGCGGGCCCAGGTGGTTACGGTCCGGTCTGCGGCTCGGATGTCGCAAATGGCCTGGACGACGCCCTGACCCGTGAGGTCGTCCTGCAGCTCCCGCCCTCCTACGACCTGCTCTTCGGCCACCCCGAGCCGCTCTGACCGGTACGACTGGCTGAAGCCCTGATGAGAAAGGGACCACAGCACATGTACGCCCCGCCGCGGCCGGCCTGGCCCGCCCACCACGGCGTTCGGGCTGATACTGGAACGCGTCCGCTACGAGGGCGCCTACCCACCAGCGAAGCGCGGAAGAAGCCGTCCGCAATGTTCTCGGCGCGCTCGGCCGGCAATTCGCCGGCGACGGGCGGGGTCGGACTCGCCCACTGCCTGCCCGTCCAGGCCGCCCTCACCCTGACCGCCCAGATCCCCGCGCCGAAAAGCTCACGGGCTGGGGATTCGTCAGGGATCTGGCGGATCGAATCGGAGCAAGCCCTGCCGTCGCCCGGTGGAACTTCGGCGCTGTTCTCGCCGCCTTCACGCCTTGCCGGCCGACCTCGACCTCCTCGCCCGCCTCCTCCGCCAGCTCCCCGACGGCTACCCCTTCTCTTCGGACACGCGCAATTGCGCCGGCTTCAGCCCGTCCCCACCGTCTGAGCGGGGCTGGGGGCGTGAGGGGGCGGGGCCGGGGCCGCCGTCGTGCTCCCGGCCCCGATCTCACGAGGCCAGTGCTTGAAGACGTCGCCGAGTACCGCTTTGGCCCACAGCGATTCCCTGCCGTATCTTGTCGCGCTCCCGGGGGTGTGCCGCACAAACCGATACCTGGCTTCTGGCGGGATCGCCCCCGCACTGGAGCCGCTCCGTTCCGGGGCACGAGTCGTTGAAATCGGCACGGGCATCGGGGCCCTCGCGCTACGCCCCGCCGCCCGAGGCGCGGACGTCACCGCGGTCGACATCGCGTGGCCCGCGGTGTGGGCAGCCCGCCTGAACGGCCGGCTCCAGGGCTACTGCTGCGCGTCCTGCACGGCGACTTCGCGGCCCGCACCGTGGGACTGCGCTTCGACCTGATCCTGGCCAACCCGCCCTACGTCCCGTCCCCCGACATCCACGTTCCCACCAGTGGAGCCCGTCGTGGCTGGGACGCGGGCACGGACGGCCGGGCCCTCACAGACCGCATCTGCGAGGCCGCGCCCACGCTGCTGCGTCCCAGCGGCGTGCTGCTGATGGTCCACTCCGGGATGTGCGGGACGCACAAGACCCTGGAGCAACCTCGCCCGCCACGGCCTGGGGCACGCGTCACGCAGCGCGTATCGGTGCCGTGGGGGCCCGTTTTGCGTTCGCGCAGGGGGTGGCTGCGGAAGCAGGGCCTGGCTGAGGCCGGTGACGAGCAGGAGGACTCGTCGTCATCCGCGCCCAGCGCCGTGTCCGCCCACCTCGGGCATGGGCCCCGAGGAGCCGCCGCCGCTTCCTGCAGTGCACGCAGCCATACTCCCCGGCCGACCGATGGCCCGTCTGTGTCGCTGCCCCACCGGCTGGGGGAGCGCGTGCGGCAGTGCCGGCTCAGCCGGGGGGCGGAGGGAAATTGAAGGTGATCTCGTGGCTCGGGCGGATGTCTGCCGACATGTTGCGTTCCATCATGCGAAGGGCCGCTTCGGCCAGGTCGGGGTTGATGTGGGCGACTGCGTCGTCCGCCACAACGACGTCGAGATGGCGGATATAGGCGTCCAGGGCCGAATAGAGCACGCACTGCTCGGTCACCTGGCCGCACAGGACGATCCGCTCGGCGCCGAGCTGTCCCAGCAGGTAAGCCAGGGGGGTCTCGAAGAAGGCCGAGTGGCGGGCCTTGACGACGAAGAGAGAGTCCTCGTCGGGCGCGATGGGTTCCACCAGCTCGGAGTGCTTGCCGGCGAGCGCCGCCTGCAGGATCTCCCCGTGGTGGGACCGCCATCGCCCGAAGTTGTCGTTCACGTAGATCACTGGCGAGTCGCCGGACCGAGCCCGGCGAAGGACCGCTTCCACACCCGGCAGGCACGTGCGTACGGAGTCGACGAGCGCGTCTGCGTCCTCGTGCTCATAGGTATTGATCATGTCGGTCACGATGAGAGCCGTACAGCCCATGACGATCGCCTCTCTTCCACTCGGCGGCTGCCCGGGCCAGGGCGGCCCAACCCGGTTCCGCCTCTGCGCAATGCCTCCGCGGGGTCAGCACGGTCACGACGCATTCCGCCCGGCTTTCCGGGTTGGCGCTGTTTGAGCTGTATTGCATGGGGTCACACGTTTATCGCCCGGATTCCCTGCCTTGGAGCTGTGATGCCCGAGAAAAACCCGCTGAGGGCCGTGACCGACAAGATCGCCGACGCCGTGCAGGGCGGAGGGGCGCAGGAGGGCCCCGAGGAGGGAATTCCGGGCAAGCCGGCTTCTGTGTCTCCGCAGCTGATCGAGCCGGTGCAGCCGGTGGACCCGTTGCCGCCGAAGGCGGACCAGAGGGGACCGGAGACGGTGAGCCCGACCGGGCAGCCCACCGGCGACGAGCAGGCCAGGATGGCCCAGAGCGGCGCGTACCTCACGACCGCACAGGGCACCCGGCTCTACGACACCGACCACTCGCTCAAGGCGGGCCCGCGGGGGCCGGTGCTGCTGCAGGACCACCACCTGCGCGAGAAGCTCATGCACTTCGACCACGAGCGGATCCCCGAGCGCGTGGTCCACGCCCGCGGCGCGGCCGCGCACGGCGTCTTCCAGTCCTACGGCACCGGAGCCGCCGTCTCGAAGGCCGCGTTCCTCGCCGCTGACGCCGAGACACCCGTGTTCGTCAGGTTCTCCACCGTCCTCGGCTCCCGCGGCTCGGCCGACACCGTGCGCGACACCCGGGGCTTCGCCACGAAGTTCTACACCGAGGAGGGCGTCTTCGACCTGGTCGGGAACAACATCCCGGTGTTCTTCATCCAGGACGCCATCAAGTTCCCCGACATCATCCACGCCGGCAAGCCGCACCCGGACCGGGAGATCCCGCAGGCGCAGAGCGCGCACGACACGTTCTGGGACTTCGTCTCCCTGCACACCGAGGCAACGCACCACACCATCTGGAACATGTCCGACCGGGGCATCCCGCGCTCCTACCGGATGATGGAGGGCTTCGGCGTCCACACCTTCCGCCTGGTCAACGCGCAGGGTGTTACCACGCTGGTGAAGTTCCACTGGAAGCCCAAGCTGGGCGTGCACTCCCTGGTGTGGGAGGAGGCCCAGATCCTCGGAGGTGTCGATCCCGACTTCCACCGGCGCGACCTGGCCGACGCCATCGAGGCGGGCGCGTTCCCGCAGTGGGAGCTGGGCATCCAGACCTTCCCCGACACCCCGGAACAGACCTTCGAGGGCATCGACCTCCTCGACCCCACGAAGATCGTTCCCGAAGAGCTGGCTCCGGTGAAGCCGCTCGGCCTGCTGACCCTGAACGCAAACCCGTCGAACTTCTTCGCCGAGACCGAACAGGTCGCCTTCCACACCGGCCACCTCGTCCCCGGCATCGATCCGACCGACGACCCGCTGCTGGCCGGGCGCATGTTCTCCTATCTCGACACCCAGATCACCCGCCTCGGCGGCCCCAACTTCCCCCAGCTGCCCATCAACCGCACCCACGCACCCGTCAACGACATGCTCCGCGACGGCATGCACCAGATCGCCGTGCACCGCGGCGTGGCGCCGTACCATCCCAACAGCCTCGACGGCGGCTGTCCCTTCTTCGCCGGCGCAGACACCGGCGCCTTCATCGAAGTACCCGTCGAACTCCCCGCCGCGTCCAAGGTCCGCGAGGCGCCGGCCTCCTTCGACGACCATTTCTCCCAGCCGCGGCTGTTCTGGCTGAGCATGAGCGCCGTGGAACGCGAGCACATCGTCGCCGCCTACACCTTCGAGCTGTCCAAGTGCTACGAGCAGGCCGTCAAGGAGCGAGTCCTGCAGACGCTGGCCAACATCGACGGCCGGCTGTGCGCCGAGGTCGCCGCCGGGCTGGGACTGCCCGCACCGGCGGCCACCGAACCGCTCGCGGACGCCCGCCCCAGCTCGCGCCTGTCCCAGATCGGCCAGACCTGGCCGCTGGACGGGCGGATCATCGGCATCGTCACCGATGCGTTCGGCGACCTGGCCGGGGTGGCCGAGGTCCGTCAGGCCGTCCTCGACGTCGGCATGGTGCCGCTGGTGATCGCCCCCGTCGGCGGCCGCCTGGCCGGCGACGGAGATCCGGTCACGGTGCAGCGCACCTACGCGGCCGCACGCTCCGTCGAGTTCGACGCGCTCCTGTTCGCCGGCGTACCCGCTGCCGGAGCAGACGCCTACGGCGCCCGCGACGCCAAGGCCGGCGACCCCAGGCCCGCCGCCGGCGACCCGCGCGTTCTGGCGCTGCTCGCCGAGGCGTACCGGCACGGCAAGGCGGTCGGAGGCTGGAACGGCGCTGAACAGCTCTTCGACGCAGCCGGCATCCACAACGGAGAGGCAGGCGTCGTCATCGCAGGCGACGGCCCGGCCGCTCTGCGCCAGCTCGCCGAACTGATGGGCACCCACCGCGTCTGGGCCCGCTTCCCCGCCCCGGCCGCACCCCCCGTCTGACCCCTGGCGCCGGCCGGCCACGGCCGGCCGGCGCCCCGAGCACGAGGCGTAGGTGGCAGGAGACGGGGCAGGGGCTCCGTAGAAGCTCACCTTCCGCGAACGAGAGGGGTGGCTGTGATGACCACCGCACGCGACATCATGACTCCGGAACCCGAATGCATCGACGCCGAGTCCACCGTCATGGAAGCGGCGCAGAAGCTGGCACGCCTCGACGTCGGAGCGCTGCCGATCTGCGGAACCGACCACAAGCTGAAGGGCATGCTCACCGACCGGGACATCGTCACCAAGGTCTTGGCGGCGGGGAAGGACCCCGCCGCCTGCAAGGCGGGCGAACTCGCCCAGGGTGAGGCCGTCACGATCGGCGCCGACGACGACGCCTCCGAGATCCTCCGCACCATGACCGAGCACCACGTGCGCCGGCTGCCCGTGATCGACGGCCATGACCTCGTCGGTATCGTCGCCCAGGCCGACGTCGCCCGAGCCCTCCCCGACCCCCAGGTCGGCGACCTCCTCGAGGCCATCTCCAGCTGACCGTCACGATCGGGGCCATTGGCCGCCTCGTCGTAGAGCGGGCAGCGGAAGGAGCGGCCGGGGTCCCCAAGAGCCGTAGAAGATGCCCTGACGGCAGCCGGTGACAGCGTCAGTGAGGGCGCGTCTGAGGGACGGGCGCGGGGCGCGGCGCGACACCGGTGCACTGGTCACCACTCGGGCTTGAGCGATGAGTCTTGTCCGGCCGGCTGAACGCTGGGCACCCGGGTTGTCGGCCGCGCGGCGTTCGGTGTGCGACAGGTTGCGGCGCCCAGCCCCAGGGCGCCTGCGTCATGCGCTTCGGGGCTTCCTCTTCGAGACGGTCTTCTTCGACGCCGCAGTCTTCCTCGCGGCCGCCGTGCTGCTGGTCTTCTTGGCCGCAGTCTTCTTTTTGGCGGGCATGGGGTGCACGGTGGCAGCGTCGCCGCGGGTGGTCTTCGCGTCCTGGACGGACTTCTCGAGCATGGCCATGAGGTCGACGACCTCTGCCGAGGCCGGCGGCGTGTTTTCGCTCGGGGCCGGCATGGTGCCGGTGCCGGTCTTTGCGGCGATGACCTCCTCCAGTGCGTCGCGGTACTCGTCGCGCAGTTCCCCGACGTCGGTGCCGGTGAGGATGTCGGCGAGGCGGACGGCGGCGTCGATCTCGTCGTCGGTGACGGCCGCGTCGGGGACGGGGACCTCAGCGGTGGAGCGGATCTCGTCGGGCCACCGCAGCGCATGGAGCACGATCACGTTGTCCTTGACGCGCAGGAGGCCGAGCCGCTCGCGGTCGCGCATCGCGAACTTGGCCACCGCGACCTTGCTGCTGCGTTCCAGAGCCTGCCGTAGGAGCTCGTACGGTTTCGCGGCGACCGTATCGGTCGCGGCGAGGTAGTAGGAGGCGCCGATCCGGATGGGGTCGATGCTGGCGGCCGGCACGAAGGTGACGATCTCGATCGCCTTCGCGGTGGGCATCGGGAGGTTGTCGAGGTCCTCGTCGGTGACGGGGATGAGGGTGCCCGTGGCGGTCTCGTAGCCGCGGACGATCTCGTCCTGATGCAGCTGCTGCCCGTCGAGCTCGCACACCTTGCGGTAGCGGATCCGTCCACCGTCGGCGGTGTGGATCTGGCGCAGGCTGATGTTGTGCGACTCGGTGGCCGGGACCACCTTGATGGGGATGGTGACCAGGCCGAAGGAGATCGCTCCGGACCAGATGGGGCGCACTCGTACCTCCACGCCGTGGGTCTCTTCTCCAGCGTCGCACCGCCTCGCTGGTGGTGCGTACGGTGCGCGGCCATCAGAGGCCGGCTCCCTCTCCGGGTCCGACGGCTGGTCGAGCGGGTGGGCCAGCTGAAGTTCGTTCGTACTGCCCGCCGACGCGCCGACGTCGTTGGGACGCGAGAAGCCGATGCCGGTGCCGCCGGGGGCGCTCGGGGCTGCGGTCCGGGCCATGTGTAGGCATAGGTCGGCCCCGGCACCTTCGAAGGGGTGCCGGGGCGCGATCTTGGGAGCGTATTAGGCGGGCCGGCCGCCGAAGGGGGCGCCAGGGCCGTAGTAGGTGCCCAGTTCTTCCCGGTAGCCGGCATCACCGAGGTGCTTGTCCCGGTGGAACTCGGGCGCATCCTTGATCTGGTCCTTCGTGCGGTCGACGTAGACCTTCTCCTCCGCCACGTCGATCCTGACCACCGTGCTCGCCGGCAGCAGGACTTCCTTGCCGAAGATCCAGACGCCGGTGTCGACGACCAGGTAGGCGTCCCCGGCCTCGTCGGAGTGCTTGTCGACCTTGCCGATCGTGCCGTCGGTCGCCTCGACCTTGTAGCCGGTGAGGTCGGTGCTGGTCAGACGGCCGGCGGTCGGCTGGTAGCTCCACACGTTCTCGGTCATGGGATACGTCTCCTCAAGGGGATGTCGAGGGCGAGGGCGAAAGGCCGATCACGGTCCGGCCCTCACGTCCTGCAGCGGTCTGTCCGCCCTTGCCCCTGTGGGACTGGTTCATTCACCGGCTCTGCAGTTGCTGAGTGGGGCCGCTGCGCAGTGGCGGCCGTCCGGCCGGCTGCCGCGCAAGTGCTCCGGTGGTGCAGGGTGATGACCATCCTGGCAGTGGCATCCGGCGTGACACCGCCCGCGCGCGTGGCGTTGTCGAGGATGCGGTGGGCATTGACCGCCGTGCAGGGAACGAGAGCCATCAGGATTCCGACCGCGTGACCGATGCGTTCACCGAGCGCCGCGCGATGTGGTGTGTCGTCCATCGGCGTGCTCCCTCGCTGGCTTCCTGCAGGCAGCAGGTCCCCCTGTCTACAGCTGCCCCGGCTCGTGATCCGCCGCATCTGCACGCCACGCCGAAGTGCTGGGTGGCCCGCTGTTGACCGGGCGTCAAGGGGACGCTGCTTCGGATTCGGCCGGATGCCGGGCGTACAGCGCACGTCGCGCCGAACGAGGCTGTGCCCGACGGCCCTCCCCGAGGACAAAGATGACCCTGCGTTCGGCCGCTAAGCCTTCTGCTTTCGAGGAGGGGGTAGGCGCGGGGCAGGCCGCTGCCTGACTCCGGGTTCCCCTGGAGCCGCGGTAAGCCGGGGAGGCGGGGCCGGGTCCTCACGAGGAGCCGCGCCGCTGATGGACCGGCTCGCGGTGGGCGTCTGTCCAGCAGTACCCGGGGCAAACCCTCCCTGTTGGGGGCGGCCGGTTGCTCCTGACGAGGTTGCACGCCGCAGCCGGCCCCGGTCACCCGTACGGCTCGATTGCGCCTGCCAGGCGGCAGTGCCGCAGGCGAAAATCAACAGGGACACGTTGATCCGGGAGGTCGCAATGGCAGCAGACTCACACCCCGCCAGGCACGTCCCTGCCAGGATCATGGCGGAGGGGGGCTGTACATGGCTTGTGTTCACCGGCAGCCTCGCCGCTGGTGACGCCCTCGAGCTGGAACGGCAGCTCGGCGACCACCGCCTGGCCCAGGCCCACGCTTGGCTGTGGGACATGACCGGACTCATTGATCTTGATCTGATCTGCGCACATGCACTGCTCCGCGCCATCCGGCGCGCAGCGCCCGGCCCCGTGCGCATCCGAGGCGCCCGGCGAACCGTAGTACGAACCCTGCGGCGCGCCGGTATGGGCGCAGCCGACGCCATCCACGATGATCGACCTCTTCGAACTGTTGATCAGTGAGACAGCCGGAAACCCCCTCGACGGCCGGGCCCACCAGCCCTCGCTCGGGAAGACGCTGCAAGGGAGAGCGCTGCTGTATGCAGGGCCGAAGTGATCCTCTTCGAGGTCCGTGCGTCATCGGTGGCGAGCGGGCGCGTCAGAGGCCACCGGCCATGGCAGGCGACGGGGGCCGTTGTCATGAGGAATTGCGGCCGGGACGTCGGCCGGGGAGGAACTCCCGGATCTTTGATGTGGCTCGGTGCTCCCTCCCATGCCCTCGCCGTTGCCCTGTCGCGCGCTCGGGCACCCGTCCAGGTCGTATGGCGCCGGTCGATCGCGTGCGCGCAGTCGGAGCACAGCCATCGGTGACCAACATTCATGCGGGTGGATGGGGACCGGTCGCCCCGCGGGCGGTCGGGTCATCGCCCTGCGACGTCTCCTTTCCGAGGTTCTCGGGCCCGCTCAGCTGTCGGTCGGGGCTGCGGCGAAGAGCGGCACTTCCCCGGCGGTGACGTCCAGGCGCAGCCGCTTGAAGCGGACGGGGTGGCGGTGGAGGCCGCCGTGGTCGACGGCGGTGTCGGCACTGATCTCGGCGACGAGTTCGGGGTGGACGAGGGTGATGTTGAGGGGGGCGCGGCTGCCCCAGGCGGAGGCGAACCGCATGCCGGTCCAGGGATGGTCGGGTGCTGCTTCGGTGAGGTTGCCGCCGACGAGGCGGGCGGCTTCGGCGCGCAGGGGGCCGGTGCGGCCGATGGGGCGGAGGTGGCCGTGCGGGTCGCGGCGGCCGAGGAGGAGCAGCTGGGGGCGCAGGGTGGTCCCGGTGATCGCGCCGATGATCGCTTCGGTAGTGTCCCGGCGGCGGAGTTTGTACCAGCCTCTGTGTCCGGGATGGTAGGGCTGGTCGAGGGCTTTGACCACGATGCCTTCGACGCCGGAGACCTCGGTCCACTGCTCCAGCCAGTGCTCGGCCCTGAGCAGGTCGGTGGTCATGGGGCACAGCGTCCACGGGGCGGCCAGGTGGTGGTCGGCGAAGAGGGCTTCGAGCCGCAGGCGGCGCTGGCGGTAGGGGTGGTGCAGGAGCTCGACGCCATCCTGCTGAAGGATGTCGAAGGCGACGAAGAGGGCGGGCAGGGTCTGGGCGAGACCGCGCCGCGCGGTGCGGCCGCGGGCGGCGGTGCGTCGTTGGAGCCCTTCGAAGGAGAGTCGGCGCGCCTTGGCGTCCCAGACGACGAGTTCTCCGTCGAGGACCAGGGCGTGCGGAAGCTGTCCGGCGGCGGCGACGAGGTCGGGGAACCGGTCCTGGATCTCCACCCCCCGGCGGGTTTGGATCAGAAGTTCGCCGGCGGCGGTGGAGGGGGTGAACAGCAGGGCGCGGTAGCCGTCGAACTTCTGTTCGAAGGCCAGCTCGCCGAACATCCCGGGGCCGGGAACCGACTCCACGGCCCGCGCGAGCATCGGCTCGACCGGCGGCTGCAACGTCACCCGAAGACCTCCTCTCCCTCACGTCCGGCTGCAGGACAGGGCCTTCACGAGGCCGACCACGCCGGTCGGCTCGGCCGCCGGTTCGGCGAACGCGGCAGTCTCCGGCGCATGGGAGGGATCGGCCGGGCGATCTCATCCACCCTTCCGGCTCGACGAGGACGTAGGTGTCGCCGGTGGCCGCGTACGGCTCACCGGCGGGCTGACCAGCCCGAATGACGGGTTCCCGGCCCCTATGGGACGAGTCACGTTGGCCCGCCTCCTCCAGTCGACCACCTGCCTTCCAGCTGACTGCTTCTACCCTCCGCTTGAACGCGTAGTCGGTCCGCCCGCCCGGCTCTGCGGTGTTCCACCCGTGGGCTGGGTATCGGCCGGTGAGAGCCGTTCGAAAGCCCGTCCGCGTCGCCGCAGGCGGGCGGCGAACGGGCGACCCTACGTGGGCGCGGGTGACGGTGATCCCCGGCATGTAACGGCGCGTCGGGGGCAGGCGCTGCAGAAGAGACCCGGGCACCCAACTGTCGGACGGCCGCCGGGGCTGAAAGTGGTGGTAGGAATGAATAGGCCACTGGTTGTCCTTCCCGGGCACGTCGTACAGCCCGAGAAACTGATGGACATCGCCTTCGACGTCGGCCGGGAGTACCCCCGCTGGCGGGTACTCCTGACCGAGTCTCACGACGAGAGCATCTGGATCCAGCTGGCCCGTGCCGGAGACTTCGGCGTGTGGGCCCTCAGCTGGAACAACATGCCCGCCGGTACTGGATACCTCGACCACGAAGGGGTGCGCGGGGCCGTATTCGTAGCTCGGGGAGCTCTTACGCACGAACGGGCCCCCCTCGGTTGTGCCCCCCACCCCGAAGAGGTGGGCGCGGGCAAGGGATTCTGCTTCGACCAAACCTTTTTCCACCGGATGCACGCGGTGCGTGAGGCGGGTCCCACGGTCACGGTGCACGTTTTTGCGTCGGCGGACCTGGACGACTCCCAACGCGCCGCACACGGCAGTCCCTCTCTGGGGCTGGGCCTTCCGTAGGTCCTGCGGCGATCGGAACCGGGCCGACTGTGCGCTCCCCGGCAAAGCCGTTCACGCTGTCGCTCCGGTCCGCCATGGCCCCGCGCCCGCACGGAGCCCGGTCGGCGCATCGTTTCGTTGGCGACGCCCGCCGCGAGAGGCGGAATGCTGCGGGCGCGACCACGGCCGCGCATAGCGGCCGCCTCCGCGCGGCTTGTCGCCAGAGGAAACCTGGACGCCGGACCGATCATGAAGCACATGGCCACCACGGTGCTGAGAGACGGGGCCGCTGTCGAGAAATACCTCGTCGGCAACACCGTCGTCCTGCTGCTCGTCGGCTACGGCCAGGACCGAACGACGGATGCGGTTATGTCGGCGTTGTGCGCGCTGGTGCCCCGAGGCGAAGTCGCCCGAACCGAGCCTTACGGAGGCGCAGCCGACGATCAGGCACGCCTTGCGCAGCACGGACATCGAAGCCCACGGGGCGCGATGGGCGAGGACCCACTTCGAAGAGCGGTTCCTCACCCGACTGGCGGGCAGCTGACGAACTGGGCGCTCTTCCGCAACGCCCTGCTGGGCGGGTCCGCGAACGTGCCGCGATGTCTGAGCACCCGGGTGCGTACCCGACCTACCCCCGAGAGGCTGAAAACGGCCGCTGAAGCCTGCCGTGGTTCTCGCTCCTCAATGAAGGAACACCTGTGACCCAAGAACAACCGCAGAGCCCAGCCGGCCGTGAGATCCGGATTGCCTCCGTACCCGCCGGACAAGTGTATGTCCGGCACTGCTCACCACCCGAGCCGGACGGCGTACGCCGACTGCGGGACCCGCGGCCCCTCGGGGCGCCCAGCACGTCACAGCGCTGGTGGCCGCCGGTCATGCTAGACCCCGATTGGGTAAGGTCCCGCTTCGAGGACTTCGACGTCTTTCACCTTGACTTCGGCTTCGACGCCCAGAGCCCGACCCAGCTCACCGCGCTGGTGGACGCCCTGCGCCAGCATGGCAAACCCTCGTCTACACGGTCCACGACCTCCGCAACCCCCAACCGGCCCAACCCCACCAGCCACGACGCCGCCCTCGAGGTGATCATTCCAGCAGCCGACCGCCTGGTCACCCTGACCCCCGGCGCAGCTGAGAGCATCCGCAGCCGATGGAATCGGACGGCGACCGTGCTGCCCCACCCGCACGTGGTCGACCTGCCGGGCCTCGCCCGCCCAAGGCCCTACCGCAACCGGTTCCGAGTCGGCGTGCACGCCAAGAGCCTGCGTCCCAACATGGCCGTCCTCCCCGTCGTCCAGGTCCTCGCGCACGCCGTCGCCGAGCTCCCGGACGCCGAACTCCACGTCAACATCCATCGGGAGGTGGCGGATCCCGCCTCGCGCGCCTACGCCCCGCAACTGCTCAACGCGCTGGAAGAACTCGCACGCCTGGACCGCCTCATCCTCACCATCCACGCCTACTTCGGCGACGGGCAGCTCTTCGACTACCTCACTTCCTTGGATCTGTCCGTGCTGCCCTACCATTTCGGCACCCACCCCGGTTGGCTCGAGGCGTGCCACGACCTCGGTACGGCCGTCGCCGCCCCGGACTGCGGTTTCTACGCACAACAGCGCCCCTGCCTGACCTACGGGCACACGCAAAGCGGCGGCCTGGACGCGGAGTCGCTGCGTGAGGCGGTACGTACGGCATACATGGAATACCGGCGAGCACACCTCTCGCGCAACGTCGACCGCCTGGCGGACAGGATCACCCCGAGCTGGATGGCCGGGCGCCGGAATGCTCGCCGCAGCCCTCCTGCGGACCACCGAGGTCGAGGAGCAGGCCGGCCGACAACTGCGCGAACACTCGGACGAGCTGCTGGAACCGGTCAAGCAGACCGCCCTCCAGGCCGCCCAGGAAGTCCGGGACGAGCTGAAGGAGCCGGTCGGGGAGCCGTGGAATCCGTCAAGGACACGGCGCAGGAGGCAGTGGCCACGACGACCGAGCATGCGCAGAGCGCCGACCGGGAGACCGCCGACGTGCTGCGCGAGGTCGGACGGGAGGCCGCGGCCGAGATACGCACGGACCCCGACCCCCGGCGTACTCCGGGTTAGAGGGAGGGCAGACTGCACAGGCCCCGGCCTCGGAGCAACGCAGGCCGGGCCCGCAGCCGTGTCCGCGCGCGTTCGCCGCGCGGCGAACGCGCGCGGTGGGGAGGCGGTACGGGCAACGCGGTCGGGTGGCCCGGTCAGAGTTCCGTCGGGTCCCGGCGCTCCAGCGGGCTCAGAGCCGGTCCTTGGAGGACCTCGCCGTCGATGCCGAAGCGGGAACCGTGACAGGGGCATTCCCAGGTCCGTTCGGCGTTGTTGTACGCGACCACGCACCCCAGATGGGTGCAGACGGCGGACACGGCGTGCAGTTCGCCGCTGTCGTCGCGGTGGACGGCGCAGGGCTTGCCGCCGGCGCGGACCACCGTGCCCTCACCCCGCCGCAGGTCCTCGGCCGGGCCGTTGGTCCCGTCGCCGAGCGTGTCCAGGCGGTCCTTGACGAAGTGCTTCCCGACATCCCACTGGGCCTTCAGGTACCTCGGCGCCGATCGCACGGGCGAAGCGACGCGGCCGGGGTCGTAGAGCCCGCCCCAGGGGTCCTCGCCGCCGCGGACGAGGGAGGCGATGATTGTGCCGGCCAGCACTCCGCCCGTCATGCCCCACCCGGCGAAGCCGGTGGCCACGTAGACGTTCTCGCCCTTCGTCGGGAGGCGGCCGACCAGGGGCAGCGTGTCCGTCGAGCTGTTGTCCTGTGCGGCCCAGCGGTGGGCGGGCGAGAACCCGGGGAAGTGCTGCTCGGCCCAGGCCTGGAGGCGGGCGTACCCGGCCTCGGTGTCCTCCCCCGTGCCCGGGGTGAACGCTTCCCCGGTGACGATGAGAAGTCGGCCGCCGTGCGCCAGGGGCGACGTGCGGACGGACCGCTTGCCGTTCTCCTCCGAGATGTACATGCCTTCGGGGTCCTGTCCGGGGGGCACCGCCCCGGCGATTACCAGGTCACGGTGCTGCGTGAGCCTGGTGGAGAGCACGGCGTCGTCGAACACGGGATGGTGGGTGGCGACGACCACGTGCCTCGCGGTCACGGTGGCGCCGGAATCGGTGGTGAGCCGACAGGGATCGCCGTCGTCGAGTCGTGTGACGCGGGTGCCTCCGTAGAGCCGGCCGCCGAGCGCGACGATGTCCTCCAGGAGCCCCGTCAGGTATTTGAGGGGGTGGAACTGGGCCTGGTTCTCGACCCTGACGGCGCCGGCCACCGGGAAGGGCAGCCCGGTCGCGGTGACGAATGACGCGCTCAGGCCGGCCGCCCGCGCCGCGTCGGCCTCCGCGCGCAGGGCGTCGACGCCCTCGGCCTCCTCGCAGTAGGTGAAGGCCGGGCTCCTCTCCAGCTCGCAGTCGATGCCCAGTTCTGCGGACACCTCGATGACGTGCTGCAGAGCCGCACTCTGCGACGCGGCGTACTGGCGCGCCGCTTCGTTCCCGTGCTTGCTCCGCAGCGTGTCGTACACAGCGGTGTGCAGGGCGGTGAGCTTCCCGGTCGTATGACCTGTGACTCCGCCCGCCGGCCCGGCCGCTTCCAGCACGACGACTGCCAGCCCCGCGCGGGTGAGTTCCCACGCGGCGCTGAGGCCGACGATGCCGCTTCCGATGACCGCCACGTCCGCTTCGGCCGCCCCTGACAGCGGGGCGAAGGACGGCATGGTCGCCGTTTGCATCCAGTAGGACTCTCCGGTGTCCGCACGTCGGTTCATATCCGGCGGCTGCCCAGTAAACCCACCCTGATGCACCCCCTCGTCCGACCGCGTGCCCGGCCGGTCAGAGACGGCGGGGGTGGCAATAGCAGACATTTCGATTCGGCCGCCGGGCCGGGGGCACGCGCATGAGGCGACGTATCGAGACCGGCTTATTCTGCGAGGAGGCGTCATGAAGGCACTCACATGGCACGGCAAGCGCGACATACGTTTCGAGACGGTCCCCGATCCTTCCCTCCGTGACCGCGACGACGTGATCGTGAAGGTCACGACGACCGGCCTGTGCGGTTCGGACCTGCACCTGTACGAGGTTCTTGGGGCGTTCCTCGACCCCGGTGACATCCTGGGCCACGAGCCCATGGGCATCGTCGAGGAAGTGGGGCCGGAGGTCGTCTCGCTGAAGCCGGGCGACCGGGTGGTGATCCCCTTCAACGTCTCGTGCGGGTCCTGCTTCATGTGCGACCAGGGGCTCCACTCCCAGTGCGAGACGACGCAGGTACGCGAGCACGGCAAGGGAGCTTCCCTCTTCGGCTATACGAAGCTCTACGGGCAGGTGCCGGGCGGCCAGGCGGAGTACCTGCGGGTCCCCTTCGGCAACCGCCTCCCCATCCGGGTGCCCGACGGGCCGTCCGACGAGCGCTTCCTCTACCTCTCCGACGTGCTGCCCACCGCCTGGCAGGCAGTGGACTACGCGTCCATTCCGCCGGGCGGCAGCGTGGCGGTGCTGGGGCTGGGGCCCATCGGCGACATGAGCTGCCGCATAGCCGCCCACCGCGGCGCCGGCACCGTCATCGGTGTCGACCTCGTTCCGGAACGGCTGGAGCGGGCCCGGCAGCGCGGTTTCCACGCCCTGGACCTGCGCGAATGCGGAGACGGCCTGAGCGACGCCGTACGGGAACTCACCGGGGGGAGGGGTCCGGACGCCGTCGTCGACGCAGTGGGAATGGAGGCCCACGGCAGTCGTGTCGCAGCTGCCGCGCAGGAGATGACCACGTTCCTGCCGGACGCCATGGCGCGGGCCGTGATGAAGCGCGCGGGCGTCGACCGGCTGTCCGCGCTGTACACCGCCATCGACCTGGCCCGCCGCGGTGGGACCGTGTCGCTGTCCGGCGTCTACGGAGGCGCGGCCGATCCGATGCCCCTGCTGACCATGTTCGACAAGCAGCTGACCCTGCGGATGGGCCAGGCCAACGTCTGGCGCTGGGTCGAGGACATCCTGCCCGTGCTGACCGACGGGGATCCCCTCGGGGTCGAGGACTTCGCCACGCACCGCTTGCCGCTCGAAGAGGGACCCGGCGCGTACAAGATGTTCCAGGAGAAGAAGGACGGCGCGGTCAAGGTCCTCTTCACTCCCTGATGGGAGCGTCGGCGCGGAGCGGGGGCGGTTGCGGCGGCGCAGGCAAGGCGGGAACGCCCGGCAGAGGGCGTACCCGAGCGAGGCGGGGAGTCGAGCAGGAGCGCCGAGGCAGGGCCGGTGAAACCGGTGCAGCACCAGCTGCAGTCGTCAGCAGCAGGGTCAGGGGGCTGCGGCGGGACGGGACGGCCGGGGCGGACTTCAGTCGCAGCCCGGTGACCTGCGGTGGAGGACCACCGGCCCGTCAGCGCCGCCCTCGTGCCGGCTCCGCACGGCACAGGCGGTAGAGGAGGCGGTCGACGACCCGAGGGCTCGCTTCCTGACACCTTGGCTCCCGGGGGTGAGCCTATTCGTCACCCGCCGTGTGCCCTGGGCCCCGGGGGCCCGGCCCATGGCCGGCGCGCTCGGACAGCGTGGAGTACCCCGTACTGCAGCGCGTCCGACACGGTCAGGGCGGTCAGCGCCCCGGTCACCGTGCGCGTGGCCTCGGGCCGGACGGCCCGGGCCCCGGTGAGGGTGGTCACGAGCCACACGCTCAGACAGAAGGGGCAGCTGATCAGCTCGCCCGCGGTCTTGCGACCGGGCTCCTCGCGTGGGGACTCGTTGAGTTCCGCCGGAGCGCCGGGGCAGTCCACATGTGTGAAGGGGCAGGCAGCGGGCGGGTCACGGTCGCCTTGCCGATCAGCCGACTGAGGCGGAACGCGGCCGTACCTGTGAGCAGCAGGCCCCACGGCGTGGGCGGGGACGGCAGGGGCGGGCCGATCCGGCGCCGCAACGCGGCCCAACCGGTCGTGTAGGCGGCGAAGCCGGCCATGGCGGCCAGGCAGCCGCAGTGGGGCGCAAACCCTTGAGTGACGGCATCCTGGCCTCGTTCCACCCTCTGGGCATTCGGCGCTTCCCCTGCTCGTCGGGCAGCACGTCGCTTGGTCAGTGCGCTTACCCGGCTCCCGGCCGGAAACACGCCCCGGCCGAGGCGGGTGTGTAGAGGTGCACCGGTCGGGCAGACGCCGGTCACCACGTGGCAGTTCGACCCCGCAGGACCCGCCGTTCCGGGAGGGAATGACGGCCGTTCGACCCCGACTGATCCACGCCGCGCCCGACGAAGTGTGGGTTGTGCTCGTCAACTCCTCGCGCTACGCGGACTGGGTCGTCGGCACCACTGAGTCCCGCCCCGCCGGCGGTCCGTGGCCCGAGGTGGGATCCGCCCTTGAGTACACCGTCCGGCTCGGGCCGTGGTCGGCCTCGGGCGCCACCGTCGTACGGCGGGTGAAAGCCCCGGACGAGCTGGAGCTGGAAGTGCACAGCGGCCCCCTCGGAATGGCCCGCGTCGCGATCGAGATCCGCTCCTGGGGCGAGGAGTCGCTCGTCATCGTCGACGAGCACCCGTTGCGGGCTCTCGGCGGCGCGCTGCACAACGCCGCGCTCGACGCGCTCCCGCAGGTCCGATACCGGGAGATGCTCAGGACGCTGGCGAACGTCGTGGAAGAGTCCGCCGGATCAGGCACCCACGTGAAAACGTGAGGCGGGCCGCGGTCGCGCCGCCGGCTCGAGTCGTGCCGCCTCCCGCCGCGGCCCCGGATCGGGGAGTCCCCGACCGGCTCCGATCGGCACGGAGAAGGCCTCAGCCGTCCGTCTCCTGGTCCTTCTCGGTGACGCCGCGGATCGCGTCGCGGATCCGGCCCCCTGGACCCGCCCATTGAGCGGCCATGGGGCGGGGTGGCACGGGTAGGAGCACGTTGGCGGCCGGGACCAGGTTGACCGCGAGGGACGACGACGAGAGCGAGGGAAGCGTATGCCGTGGGCGTTCAAAACCATCGGCTTCCGCGGGACAGCGGCGGGTGATCTCCCGCTTCTGGTGTTCGCGGGTGACTCCAGCGACGACCAGGCGGTACGCGAGCGGCTCGTGAGGACGGGGCTTTGTCCCCTCCCCGCCGATTTCGAAGACCTGCTGCGGCCGGTGACCGGGTGGACGGCGGTTCTGGAGGACGGCATCGTCACCGTTGCCCACGCCGGCGCAGATTTCTACCGGCCCCCTCCCGGCCTCGTACCCGAGGCGTGGACGCGTATGGTCGTCGCCACCGGCCGCGTCGTACTCGTCTGGCTTCCCGGAGCGGAGCCGCCTGACGGCGAGCAGGTTCTCACCATGTTGCGCCAAGGGGCAGGCCTGTGGGGAACCGCCGCCCTGGACGGGGCGACGTAGCGCCTGGCGCTGCGCGGGCCGCCCATCGGCGTCACTCGACGTCGAGCATGTCCCGGTGATCACACTGGCTCAGCGAGCGGCGTCGCGATGTCGTCGACCAGGACAAGGTCGTACTCCCCGAGGGTCCCTGCGTGGCAAGGACCCGGAGCAGCCGTAGTAGGAGGGGTCCGCGACGTGTGACGACCGAACGAAACGGCGACCGGGCTCGCCCGGATCGAGGGGTACTTGATGAGCAGGCAGCGCTGAGAGAGGCCAAAGAGAAGCGTTTGCCCACACGCTCACCTGACTCGGCGTCGGCGAACAGGAGGAGATCAGCCGCCGGTTCGGACCTTCGCAAGGCGATGCTGGCACCGATCGTGGCGCGGGCCGAGGAACTCAGAGCGGAGGACGAGCACCGTTATGTTGAACTGCGTTGACGGGCCATTGGCCTGGCTTTGGCCGCCTGCGCGCTCTGCAACGTCGCCCTGCTGCTCCTGTTCCGTCTCTGACCGTTCGCCGACCGGGGCGAGCGTTGCCACGTTGTCGTTGGCCGCCGATGTTGCGCTTGTCGTCGCGGGTGGCCAGTCCTCGCCGCTGCTTGAAGCTGATCACCACTCGCCGGTGTTCCGCTGCTTGTAGGCCTCGCGGTCGAAACGGTGAGCGATCCGGTCGTCCGGCTGCTCGGGCGAAGCGGGGCGTCGCCCGCCTGGTCCGGAAGAGACGGCCTCGCCTCAGGCGCCGGGTTCGCCCTCGATCTGGTCCTGTGTGATGACCTGGAGTTCGTTGGTGCGCACGTTGCGAATCCGGTAGACCTCGTGCGGGCCGGGATCGCGTACTTCCTCGATCTGCCCCCGGTGCAGGTCCTCTCGCCGTCGCGGTAAGTGACCGGTCGTTCTCGGCGGGAACCATGATTTCCTCCTCGGAGCGGGGTCCGCCGGTCCTCGCCCCCGACCGTGTGCCCTTCGAAGCTGGTCAGCCCCGCCGAAAGCGGGGCTGCGACATCCGTCTGCCCGGTGCGGGACCTGCCACACCTCCCGGGAACCACCAGGTGCGCTGACCGGTTCGCGAGCCACCCCGGCGCGTGGGCCTCGGCTGCGCATGAACCGCCCACGTACGGGCAGGTGCCTTGGACACGCCCAACGCGCGGAATCAAGAACCGGCACCGAGCGGCCGATGAACCCCAAGAGGTGGAACATGACCTCGAAGCGAGCGGGCGCAGGCCCCGCGGACACCTCTGCCGGCGGCCAGGACCCAGCGATTGCGTGGACTGACTTCCAGAGGGTCATGAACCAGATGTTCGACCTCCTGGAAGGCACCCACCAGGTCGACGGAGCCCCGGCGCCTGCAAGGGCACCCGGCCGCCGCGGCACGAGCGGCGGCAAGCGGTGAACACACGGCCGCGGCGCCGATGAGGACCAGGAACACCGGGCCCACCGCCGACGCCGCGTACGGTCAGACGCCGCGCCGGGAAGCGCTGGCAGACCTGGCGGAGTGGGTCGGCATCGCGTCCGTGTCCTCAGACCCGGACCGAGCGGACGACGTACGCAGGTGGTTCGGGGATCCGTCACGGCGACCCTCACCGTCCGGGGGGCTCGGCGCGACGTCCACAGCGGGGCCGTGTCGGGCGCCGACTCCAACGCGGCCCTCGAGCTGTGCAGGGTGCTGCACTTGCTGACCGACGAGTCAGGGCGGGTCACCCTGCCCTGGTTCTACGACGCCGTGGCCGAATCGCCCCGGCGCTGCGCGCGTCACTGGACACGCTGCCCTTCGACCTGACGACGTGGCAGGCCGACACCGGTACGTTTACCGCCGACGGCGAAATGGGTCCTCGGTGCCCGAACGCCTGTGGGCCCGCCCCTCCGTCGAGGTGAGCCGGCTCACGGCGGGCCGTACGGACGCTCCCGCGCTCGGGTTCATCCCGGCGAAGGCGTGTGCCGACTTGCTGTTCATTCTCGTGCCCGACCAGCGGGCCGACCGGGTCGCCGATCAGCTCCGCGCCTGGGTGAAGGGACAACGCCAACCCGGTTACATCTACCACCTGGACGTCTCCTCGACCATCTCGGACCCCTACCGGGCGCCCCCGGACCATCCCGCCCTCGCCGCCCTGCACCGGGCGGTCGGTCACGCGTACGGGGCTCCGGCCCGGCCCATCGGCAATGGCGGGGCCACCCCGACCGCGCAGCTCGCCCGAGCCTGCGACGCCCCCGTGCTCTTCTTCGGCACGGGCCTGCCGGGGACCGGTGCGCCGACGAGCGCGTCGAGCTCCGCGCCCTCGGCCTGGGAACCCGTGCCCTGACCCGGTTCCTCGGGGAACTGGACCCCCGCGCCGGCCGGGCACGGCGCCGGCGCCCGCACCACGATTGAGCAGACGCCCGCTTGAAAGGCCCAGGTGCGGGCAGGTGCCGGACATGTCGATCGCCCGTTCGGATCGGTTCGCACGTGCCGGCCGACCGGCACAGGAGTGCAGAAGCATGTATGCGACCTCGTTCTCCGAGCACAGTGAAGGCCCGCGGGCGTCCCGGGGCGCCGAGGCGCGGGGAGGTGCCTCGTGTGCGGTCTGAGCGGAGAGGTGCGGTTCGACGGTAGGCGCCCCGACCTGGCCGCCGTTGAACGCATGACCGATACGATGGAGCCGCGGGGCCCCGACGGCAGAGGGGTCTGGTCCCAGGCGGCGATCGCTCTGGGTCACCGGAGATTGCAGATCATTGACCTGTCGGAGCGTGGCGCTCAGCCCATGGTCGACGCCCAGCTGGGTCTCACGGTCGTCTTCAACGGCTGCATCTATAACCACCGCGAAATGCGCGCCCGCCTCGAAAGCCTCGGGTACCGCTTCTTCTCGGACTCCGACACCGAGGTCGTCGTCAAGGCGTACGCCGAATGGGGCATGGAGTGCGTCGAGTTCCTCGTCGGCATGTTCGCCTTCGCCGTCGCCGAGCACCGCACGGGCCGCGTCGTCCTGGGCCGTGACCGGCTGGGCATCAAGCCCCTCTACGTCACCGAGGACGGCAGTCGCCTCCGATTCGCCTCCTCCCTGCCGGCCCTCCTGGCGGGCGGCGGAGTGGACACCTCCATCGACCCGGTGGCCCTCCACCAGTACCTGAGCTGGCACGGCACGGTCGCCGCGCCCCGCACGGTACTGGCGGGCGTGCGAAAGGTCCCGCCGGCCACCGTCCGAGTCGTCGACCCCGACGGCACCAGCCACGACCACTGCTACTGGCAGCCCTCGTACACCAGGGGATCCGAGCTCGGGGACGACCCGGTTCTCTGGCGAGAGGCCGTGCACAAGGCGCTGCGCACGGCAGTACGGAGGCGTATGGTCGCCGATGTTCCCGTGGGGGTGCTCCTGTCCGGCGGGCTGGACTCCAGCCTCCTGGTGGCCATGCTTGCCGAGGAGGGCCACGACGGTGTCCCGACCTTCGCGGTGGGCTTCGAGGAGGAGAACGGCGAGGACGGCGACGAGTTCCTGTACTCCGACCTCGTCGCCCGCCGCTTCTCGACCGACCACCACCAGTTCCTGATCCCCTCCGACCGGCTGCCCACAGCCCTGGAGGCCGCCATCGGCGCCATGAGCGAGCCCATGGTCAGTCACGACGCCGTGGCGTTCCACATGCTCTCCGAACAGGTCTCGAAAGAGGTCAAGGTCGTTCTGTGCGGCCAGGGCGCCGACGAGGTCTTCGCCGGCTACCACTGGTACCCGCAGATCGCCTCCGCCACCAGGGCAGGAGCGGACGACGCCTACACCCGCGCGTACTTCGACCGCACCCACGCCGACCTCACCGCCATGCTCCACCCGGATCTCGCCCTCGGCCACGACGCTTCCACGGACTTCGTCCGCAGCCACATGGCCGCCCCCGGAGCCGAGACCGCCCTCGACGCCGCCCTGCGCATGGATGTCCACGCGCTCATGGCCGACGACCCGGTCAAACGCGTTGACAACATGACGATGGCGTGGGGACTGGAGGCCAGGGTGCCGTTCCTGGACCACGACCTTGTGGAACTGGCAGCGGCCTGCCCGCCGGGGCTGAAGCTTGCGGAGGGCGGCAAGGGCGTACTCAAGGACGTCGGACGCACGGTGCTGCCCCCTCAGGTCGTCGACCGCCGCAAGGGCTACTTTCCCGTCCCTGCGGTACGCCACATGGCCCGGCCCGTGCTGGCGCGGGTACGGGACGCCCTCACGGCTCCCGAAGCGCGCCGGCGCGGGATCTTCGACGAACATGTCATCGACGAGCTGCTCGCAGCGCCCAACCGCCACCGCGCCAGGCGCGGGGCCAACACCCTGTGGCAGGTGGCGACGCTGGAGATGTGGCTCCAGGCACACACCATCCGGTGAAGTGACAGGACCGCGTGGGGGAACCGCATCCCAGTGCCGGCGCGTACCGGTGCGGCTGCTCGACCATCTCAGCGCCGACCCGCCCACCCTGCTCACCGTCCACGGATGCCGGCACCCATCCGAGACCCACCGGTGGCGCCCCCGCCGCCGGGTGGCAATCAGCTCCAGGCGAGCAGGACTTCGGCGATGCCGCCGCCTGGCGTCTGCCCGATCGGCCGGGCCCACCGGCCCGGGCAGGGGCCGGTTCAGTCGAAGCGTTTGCAGGCCGAAGCCGGGTAGACGCCCCTTCGATGGTGATCCTGCCGATCATGCGACCCGGCCGCAGGCCGGCAGCGGCTTGGGTGGGTGCCACGAGGAACTGCCATGGGACATACTCCGTGCTCTGCACTCCCGAAGCGGACACGGGCACCCGTGCGCAACGGCGGGCTTCGCCGGGTACGGCTGCTGCCTGTACGGTGCTGCGGCGGCGGCCCGGGCGACCCCGCCCTGCCTTGCCGGCCCCTGGGAACCGTTCACGCAGGTGAACGAAGTCGGCGCGGCGGCAGAACTGAACACCACGAGGGACTCGGCCGCAAAACGGCCAACGGGCTGATCAGCTGCCCGCTCCGCCACAGCGTTTGGGCCGTGATCCACTCGGACGGCCCCGCAGTCCGGGCACTCAGCTCCCGCGAAACGAGGCGATCACTGTGCCCTCGGCGTGCAGGAGCCCCGTCGCCACGGGGACGTGCCCGCGGGCGGGGAAGTCCCGTCCCGCAGCCGGGGGCGTACGGGGGAGACACCCTCGGCGCGGAGCGCGCAGGACCGGAACCCCGTCGCTGTGGCGGGTGCCGCAGGCAGGGCGAGGGGCGGCCATGATCAGCACCCCAGCCGATCTCCCGATGTCCGCTCCGGAACTGAAGACCGATACCGTGCGCGTCGGCGACGCCGTCGTGTGCGTCCTGTCCGGTGATCTGCACATCGGCACCCAGGCCATCGGCGATCAGGCCCTGAGCGAGGCACTGAGGTACGGTCCGGCGCTGCTCGCGGTCGACCTGGACGCGGTGGAGCTGTTCACCGCCGAGGGCCTCAACCTCCTGTTGGCCCTGCAGGAGACCACGCGCGCCCGCGGTGTCCCGCTTGTCCTGATCTCTCCAAGCGCCGCTGTCCGCCGCGTCCTCGATATCAGCGCCGCGACACAGACGTTCACCATTCACTCCACGATCGCGGACGCCACCGCCGGATACAGATGATTCCGGCCAGCTGCTGCCGGAGTACGCGGGCGGAGAGCGGGCAGGCGCCGAGCAGCATACGACTTCACCCGTCGGGACCGACATGGCCCTACCGCTCCACGCAGCTCACCACCGCGAACTCGCTCTCGACGAGACCGCGGATCTGGAGGCGTGCAGTAGGGGCATCGCCTGGGTCCGCCAGGCACTCAGCGACTGGAATCTCCTGGACCGCGGCCAGGACGCCGTCCTCGTCGCCGCCGAACTGCTCTCCAACGCCGCCAAACATGCCGGCGGCATCCGGTCCCTGACTCTGACCCACTACGAAGGCCTGCTGCAGATCACCGTCACCGACCCCAGCGCCGAGCCCCCGCAGCTACGCAGGCACCGGCCCGACTCCATCGGGAGCCACGGGATCTTTCTCGTCGACCGCCTCGCCCAGCACTGGGGGACCCGCCCCAACGGCCCCGGCAAGACCGTCTGGGCCACACTTCCCCTCCCACCCTGAGCCCCGTGGCGCGTCCGCTGCCCCCGACGCGGTCGGTCCGCCAGTCGGCGGAAGTGACGTGTTCCTGACGCAGGCACCATGCCCGTCCCGCGACGGGGACCGGCCCGGCGGCCCGGTGACCAAGGCCGCGGCGGTCCGTGCTTCTCGCGGTGCGTGGTTGCCCCGCAGACCCGTATGCCTTACCCGGTTCAAGCTGAAGCGGGCTGCGTGCCCCACGGACGCCGCCGGCTGCCCGGAGGATAGCGCCCCGTAGGCCCCTTCTCAGTCCTCCAGCCCCGGTGCTAGAGGGCACACAGGGCGCCTACCTGCCGCCTACGCGGTGCGGAATCACCCGCGCGCAGGCCCGCCGGGCCGGCCGCCACCTGCTCTCCGAGACGGACATGGGAACGAGGGCGCCGACGTCCTGACGGTCGTCACCCAAACTCGTCGCGAACGTCTCCGGCACGAGGTCGGTCGCGCGCAGCGAAATCGGTGGACACACCGCCCCGGCTGGCTTAGGTTTGCCGATCCAAGATCGACACGTTGAGCGGGGTGTATTTGATGACGGTTACAGCAGGGGTGGCCGACTGCGGACGGCTGCCCTCCGGGAACGCCAGGACCTCATCGAATCTAAGGAATCCCTTCTGTGGATCTTCCACGCATTTTCACCATTCGCGAAAGCAGCCACCGCATCCACAACCCGTTCACCGCTGACAAGCTCGCCGCGCTGGGTCAGGCTCTCCATTTGGAAGCCGGCACGCGGGCGCTCGACCTCGCCAGCGGAACGGGCGAAATGCTGTGCACCTGGGCACGTGACCACCGCATCACAGGGACAGGGGTGGACATCAGCACGGTGTTCACCGAGAAGGCCCGGGGGCGCGCCGTCGAACTCGGAGTCGCCGACCAGGTCGACTTCGTCCACGGCAATGCCTCCGGCTACGTGGCGGACGAGCCGGTCGATCTCGCTGCGTGCATCGGCGCCACCTGGATCGGCGACGGCGTGGCCGGCACTGTCGAGCTGCTGAGCCGCAGCCTTCGCCCGGGCGGTCTCATGCTGATCGGCGAGCCGTACTGGCGTCAGGCACCACCGAACCAGGACGTCGTCGAAGGCTGCCATGCCGGCAGCGTGTCCGACTTCCGGATGCTGTCGGAGCTGATCGGACACTTCGGCGATCTCGGGTACGACGTCGTGGAGATGGTGCTGGCCGACCAGGACAGCTGGGACCGGTACCAGGCGGCGCAGTGGCTCAACCTTCGCCTCTGGCTCGACCGGAACCCCGATGACGAGTTGGTCGCCGAGGTGCGGACCGAGCTCGCCACCGGCCCCGGCCGCTACGTGGAGTACACCCGCGAGTACCTGGGCTGGGGCGTCTTCGCGCTGATGGGCCGCTGACACTGCGGGCAGTGCTGGTCCGGGCAGCATGCTGCCCGGACCAGCACGTTTGTGGAAGTACCGCATCTCGCTTACTCGTCGGGCTCGCCGACGCCCGGCCCCCCGATCGTGCTGCGCGATGGGCCCGCCCGCGCAGACCCGCCGCGGTCGGGGACGCAGACCGCGACCGGGCCGTTATGGAATCCGCTGCGGGCGAGCCCTCCTACGCCGTGCGGCCGCGGGGGTGAGGGCGGCGCGGTCGGCGACGGCCGCTGACCGGCCTCCGACTGACCGGTCGAGCCCGCCCGCGGTGGAAACAAGATCCATCGCACATCGGAGGTCGCCGAGGGGCCGCCAGGTCGGCCTCCGGGGGCCCCTTCCCGTCGCGGGGTTATAGACGCAGCTCGCCGAGATCATGGCCGTGTACGGCGCGCGCCCGGTTTGAGGCGGTCGGTTGAGGCGGGGGTGCAGCCCGCCCCAGGGTCCTAGGGTCTGTCGTCAAAGTGATCTTGCGTTGTGGATCATGGTCGGGTGATACGTCGCCATGAACTGTCGGACGCTGAGTGGGAACTCGTGCAGCCGTTGCTGCCTCGGCCCGTGCTGGGGCGGCC